>JAFPAQ010000195.1 GCA_017424235.1 Lachnospiraceae bacterium
ATTCATCTGATAGAGGTGAACTGATTCATCTGATAGAGGTGAACTGATTCATCTGATAGAGGTGAACTGATTCATCTGATAGAGGTGAACTGATTCACCTGATAGAGGTGAACTGATTCACCTGATAGGTGAACTGATTCATCTGATAGAGGTGAACTGATTCACCTGATAGAGGTGAACTGATTCATCTGATAGAGGTGAACTGATTCATCTGATAAAGGTGAACTGATTCACCTGATAGGTGAACTAATTCATCTGATAAAGGTGAACTGATTCATCTGAAAGGTGAACTGATTCATTTGTAGGATGAAGTTGTATGACAATTAATGAATTGTTGAATAAATATTAAAAATAATCTATAATAAATTGGGGGGAACAATAAAAAGTAACTTATAGTCAGGGGTAATTTATGGTAAAAGCATACATTATTGTTTTAAATATACTCATATTAATATTTGCAGGTGTAATATTTTTACTGAGAAAAAAAGAGAAAAAAATAGCAAGAAGTATAACAAATCTGCTTATATGTGCGGCAGTGACAATTTCATCAAATTTAATATTTGTTGTTTCAAAAGATATAAATGTATCAACAATTGGTTTTTCAATGTTTTCAGCAAGTATAGACTGGTTGTTGATTTTCTTGTGGAAGTTTGTAGAACTTGACCCTTTAGATAAAGACAAGAAAGAACGGATAAACAGAATTTTCTGCTCACTTGCGGTTGTCGATGGCATATTGCTTATGACCAATGTATTCTGGGGGCATGAATTTATGCTCAAACCTGCAATGTTGTTGGATAAATACAGAATATATGAAGTGACAGAGCAGGGAATATTTTATTATCTGCATCTGTTATTTTCATATGTTATAGTTCTAAGGATATTGTATGTTCTGATAAAAAGAATAAGGACAACATCAAGAATATACAGAAATAAATATGCAGTTGTTCTTTTTCTCTTTCTAATTGTAATAGTACTAGATGGAATTATCGTATTGATAAGAAATCCATTAAATATTTCAATTATGTTTTATGGTGCATTAGCAATTGCAATATCATACTATATGATTTATTATCAGCCCAAAAAGCTTATTATCGATATGCAGACGGTAATATTGAATAATTTAAAAAATGGCATTTTGTTTTTTGATGATAAACAAAATTGTATATATGCGAATGATACATTATGCAAATGGATAGGTGTTAAAAATGATTTGAAAAAGGTTGAGAAGATTGTTAAGGAAAAATCAAATGCCAATAATATACATGACCAGGAATATACCACATGGTACGAGAATGTAGAAATAAATGGAGAATTAAAAAATTATAAGGTTGAATGTCATAACATATATGATGAAAAAAATATATATGTAGGCTGTTGTATAAATGTTTCAGATAATACACAGTTGAAAAAATATTATGAAATGGAAGTTGACATTGCAAAGAATGCCAATAAGGCAAAAACAGACTTTTTATCAAGGGTATCACATGATATAAGAACTCCTGTAAATTCTATAAGTGGAATGAATGAGATGATACTTAGAGAATGCAAGGATAAGAAAATAATGGAATATGCTTATCAGATCAGTGAATCCGCAGAGATACTTCTCAATCTCATAAATAATGTTCTTGATTTTACCAAGATTGAATCCGGAAAAATGACATTAGTTAACCGTGAATATGATACGAGGAGGATGTTAGAAGGTATAGTTGATATAATTGCCATACAGGCAGGCAAAAAGAAAATAGATTTTATATGTAACATTTCGCCGGATATACCGGCAAAACTGTATGGTGATGATGTAAGGATTTCACAGATCATAATGAATCTGCTTTCTAATGCGATAAAGTATACTTCTGAAGGTTCCGTAACATTGACGGTGAATAAATTACAAAGTAGTGAGGAAATTTCTGAAATATATGTCAGTGTAAAAGATACTGGAATGGGAATAAAAAAAGAAGATATTTCAAAACTTTTTAATGCTTTTGAAAGATTTGAGGAGGTAAAAAATCATAGTATTCAGGGAAGTGGGCTTGGTCTTAATATAGTTGCATACTTTTTGCGTATGATGAACAGCAATCTTGACGTAAAAAGTGAATATGGAAAAGGATCAGATTTTTCTTTTGTTGTTAATCAAAAAATTGCAGATGAAACTCCAATTGGAAAATTTGATAAAAAAGTTCAAAGTGTAGAAGATTATCGATATCATGAATTATTTACGGCACCTGATGCAAAAATACTTGTAGTTGATGACAATGAGATAAACAGATTTGTGTTTGTAAGTCTGCTTGGTGCAACAAAGGTACAGGTAGATGAAGCTGAAAGTGGTATTAAGTGTCTTGAAATGACAAAAAAAGAAAAATATCATATGATTTTTATGGATCATATGATGCCTGAAATGGATGGAATTGAAACCTTTCATAAGATTAAAGAAGATGAAAATAATCTGTGCAGGGATATTCCCATTATTGCACTTACAGCTAATGCAATTGAAGGGGCACGACAGATGTATCTTGATGAAGGCTTTAATGCTTATCTTACAAAACCATTTGAACCGGAAGATGTTGAGAAACTTATACTGGATTGTTTGCCAAAGGAGTTGATTGAAAAAAATGGAGAAAATTAAGGGAAAAAGAGTGTCTGACGGAATTGTTGTAGGGAAAATTTTCTTTTATTCAAAGCAACCCCAAAAGGTAGTCAGATATAAAATCACAGATATAGCTTGCGAGATACAAAGGTATGAGTCAGCAAAAGAGGAAGCTCTTATACAAATAAAAGCTTTGTATGACAGAATGCTTAAAGAGTATGGAGAAAATGATGCAAAGATATTTGAAGCCCATACAATGCTTTTAAATGATATTGATTTAAATGAATCTGTTCACAGCCTGATAAGAGGGCAGTCAGTAAATGCAGAATATGCAGTGGCAATGACAGCAGATAAATTCTGTGAAATATTTGATAATCTTGAAGACGAATACTTTAGAGAGCGCAGCAAGGATATAAATGATGTGTGTGAGAGAGTAATAGAAATTCTTGGCAATAATGACGATAAGGATAAAATATCCGAGCCGTGCATAATTATATCCGAGGATTTGTCTCCAAGTGAGACAGTACAATTTGACAGAAAGCATATTCTTGCATTTGCTACAGAGAAAGGTTCATCGTATTCACATACAGCTATTTTAGCTCGTATGATGGATATTCCGGCATTAGTGAGAATCCCAATTAATGAAGCCTGGCATGGAAAAAATGCTATTATAGATGGTGAAAACGGGTTTATTATTATTGAACCGGATACAGCTACGTTGGAGTATTATATAAAATTATCAAAAGAAAGAGAAAAACAAAAATTTTACCTTCACGAACTAATAGGTAAAGAAACCTGTTCAAAAAAAGGCAAAAAAATAAACTTATATGCCAATATCAGTAATACTTATGATTTAAGTGCAGTTAAAAATAATGATGCAGAAGGAATTGGATTATTCAGGAGTGAGTTTCTATATTTGGAAAGTAAGGATTTTCCAACTGAAGATCAGCAGTTTATGGCCTATAAAATGGCGGCTGAACAGATGGAGGGTAAAAAAGTCATAATAAGAACTCTGGATATAGGAACCGATAAGAAACTTCCATATTATGAAACAGACAAAGAGGATAATCCTGCGATGGGATACAGGGCAATAAGGGTATGTCTCTCAATGACTGAAATGTTCAAAACCCAGTTAAGAGCAATATACAGGGCAAGCGCATATGGCAATGTTTCTATTATGTATCCAATGATTACTTCCTTAGATGAAGTAAAAGAAATAAAAAGTATAGTTGCTGAAGTAAAAAAAGAGTTAGAAGACAGCAATATATGTTATAAGAATGTTGAGCAGGGAATAATGATAGAAACCCCGGCCGCAGCTGTTTTGAGTGATGTGTTGGCAAAAGAAGTTGATTTTTTCAGTATAGGAAGTAATGATCTTACACAGTTTACTTTAGCAGTTGACAGACAAAATGATAAATTGTCAAGATTTTATAAACCACAACATGAGGCTGTATTAAGATTAATTGAGATGACAATAAAAAATGCTCATAAAGAAGGAATCTGGGTAGGTATTTGTGGAGAGATAGGAGCAGACATTGAGCTTGTTGACAGATTTATTGAAATGGGAATAGATGAATTATCTGTGTCACCGGGTATGGTGCTTCCAATCAGAAAACTTATTCGAGAATCAGAAAAATAGGGGTACGTGTAAATATACGTACCCCTATTTTTTGATATGCGTGTGTTTTGATATACAAAGAGATATGATTGAGCAAACATTGAATGATATTTAGCATAATTTGAGAAGAAAAAATTTACTTGAAATGTTAGACTAAAGACAGTTAATTGCAGACAAAAAAAGTTAATGCCAGCGCATGCACTTATTCACACTGCATAATTGCAATTTGTTGGTACGAATATAGAATTTGCTACAAAAAATGGTCTATGAAAGGGGTTATTATATGGGTGAAGATAAAAAAATGAGGTTTCATTTACCGGGACTGAGATATAACTTCCCGTTAAATATGATGCTTTTAAGTATGATAGAAAAATATCCTCATTTCTTTTGGGAAAATTTAGAAATAGCTTCCTTTTTTGGAGAGTTTCCAACTTCCAGATGGAATGGTGGAAGATTTTCAAATGGAGACCAGTGTGATGAAAGATTTGTTACAGAAGTAATAAAGGCAATAAACGGTAAGGGCATACCGGTCAGATTTACATATACCAATCCATTGATAAATGAAAGTGATTTAGAAGACAAGTACTGCAATTTTTGTTTAAAGGCCGCAGACAATGGAATGAATGAAGTGCTGGTCTTTTCTCCGGTACTTGAAGAGTATATTAGAAAGAATTATCCGGGTTACAAGATAAACAGTTCAACCTGTAAAGAAATAAGAGATATTGACGGGGTAAATGCTGAACTTGATAAAGATTACAGTCTTGTTGTACTCGATTACAATATGAATAATAAGTTCGACCTTCTTGATAAGATTACTAAAAAGGAGAAATGTGAGATTTTAGTAAATGCCTGTTGTGTACCAAATTGTCCAAGACGTGGAGAACATTACAGGCAGATAGCAAAACAGCAAAGTATTACTCTGAAAAATCGCACGTTACCACCGGATAAACATATACCGGTACCAGGCTGGTATTGTGAATATGGAGATAAAAATACATTATATACAATACAGAAATATGATACTTACGTATCACCGGAAGCAATAAGGGAAAAGTATATGCCGATGGGATTTAACAATTTTAAGATTGAAGGAAGAACCGCTAATCTGTTCAGCTTAATCAATACATATTGTTTTTATCTTATGAAACCTGAATTCAGAGACGAGGGAAGATTGATGCTTACAGTAAATCTTGAGAAAAGCAAGATAATTACTGTTAACAAACCACGTCCAATGAAATTTGAGGGTTAATACTGATAATTATATTTATGATAAAAATATTTGGAAACCTGATGGAAGAGGAGTATATATATGTTCAATATGAACCCCATAACAAGACTTGATAATCCGGAACCGGATATAATAAGAGTTGATAATACTTATTATATGGTAACAACAACAATGCATTTTTATCCAGGTGGTCAGATTCTTAGATCATATGATTTACAGCATTGGGAAATAGTTGGATACTTATTTGACAGTCTTGATGAATGTGATGAAGAGAAACTTCTGGGTGAAAAAAATATATATGGACATGGTATGGAAGCCGGTAGCTTAAGATATCATAACAATAAATTCTATGTTACATTTTATGTAAGAGGAATTAACAAGTCATTTCTATTTACAGCAGACAGACCAGAGGGACCTTGGCAGAAAAAGATACTTAAAAATGGATATTTCAGTGGTTCACTTCTCTTTGATGATGATGGAAGGATATATATAGCACACGGGTTTGAAAAAATCTGGATATCAGAGCTTGACAGTGAACTGAATGGAACAAAAGAGGATGGATTTGAGAGCCTTATTTTAGAAGATAAGGGAGATAATTATATTGGATATACCGGTTCACATTTTTATAAGATAAATGGACATTATTATCTGTTTGTAATGCAGTGGAGCAGAACCGGTGTAGCAAGAAGAACACAGATGTGTTTCATATCAGATTCTATAGAGGGTCCATATGAAGGTTATACAGTATTTTGTGATGATAATGGATATTATAATCAGGGAATTGCGCAGGGAGGAATAGTTGACACTCCAAATGGAAAATGGTTCGCTGTATTATCCCAGGATTATGGTGCGGCAGGTCGCATTCCTGTTTTGGTTCCCGTAAGCTTTGATGGGAAAATTCCGGTTTTTGGAAATAAAGGCAAAATGCCTAATATATTGGAGATTCCGAATGGAAATCCGTATTACAGATATGATTCGCTTATTGCATCAGATAAATTCTTTTATATGAACAGACAGCAGGCAAGATTAAGACCGCAGTGGCAGTTTAATCATAAACCGGACAACAGCTTGTGGAGAATTCTTCCTGAGGGTGGACTTTCAATAAGAACAGGTAAGATAAGTGTAAATTTGACACAGGCACAAAATACCTTAACCCAAAAAATGTTATGGCCCGCAAGTGCGGTAGAAGTTGATGTTGATGCATCAAAAATAAATGAGGGTGATTTTGCAGGATTATGCGCATTACAGGGCTGTTACGGGCTGGTTGGAATAACAAAAGAATTTAATAAATATTATGTTGTTGTTATTGTTAAGTCACTGAAAAATAAGGATATTAATAATAACCGGCTTGATTATCTACCCGGAAAAATAATTGATAAAATACATGTAGAATCTCCTAAGATAAGGTTTAGAATAGATGTTGATTTTCACGACAGACAGGATGAAATAGTATTTCAGTATTGTGATACTATTGGAACTAATAACTGGCAGTTGATTGGAGATAAGCATAAGATATATTTCAGATTAGATCATATGATGGGATGTCGTTTTGGATTATTTTTATATTCAACAAGACAGACTGGCGGAGAAGCCGTATTTAATGACTTTGTTTATAACTAAATTTGTTTACTCCCTAATAAATGAGAGCCATACTTTAATAGTATGGCTCTCGTGTTTTTGGTTTTATAGGAATTTATTATTCAAAAAATATTTGCAGGCTGCATGCTAACGCAGGTACTATTTAATTATTGAAATGCATCTGATTATTTTTTGCTCTGTATTCACTTGGGGTGCAGTTTTTTTCCTGCTTAAACAGTCGGTTAAATGTTGATATGCTTGGAAAACCAGCCTGTAAAGCAACTTCTGTTATGGAAAGCTCCGGTTGAACTAAAAGTGCTTCAGCAGCTTTTATTCTTCTGTAACACAGATAATCACAAAATGTAAAATTAGTATACTGTTTAAATAGTCTTGAAAAATGATATTTGCTAAAACCGATCGAATCTGCAATATCTTCAAGATTTAAATCTTCAGCATAATGATTATCAATGTAATCCAACAGATCATTAAATTTCTGCACATATTCCTTTTGCTTGTGAAGACGTACATTTGGAAACAGATTCTTTGAATTTATATGGTTGTATCCGAACTTAACAAACATATTGATTATAAGTGCATATATCGTAAGTTCAGAAAATTCATTTTTATAGAAATATTCATTTCTTATCTGTACCAGGAGCTGATATATGTCTTCATATATATATGGAAAATTTTCTTTATTTATTAATATAGGCTGTGATAACAGAGGTTGCAGACTTGAGAAGCCTTTAAGAGCCATTATATGACTTATGTCAAACTGAAATATAAATCTGCACCCATTTTCCGGAGCATTGAGGCAATGAAGCTGTCCGGGTGGAATAAGTATTATTTCGCCTGGTAATATATGATAGTTTTTTCCCTCGACTTCTACATCATAATAGTTCTCGACAGACATAATCAGTTCAACAGCACCATGCCAGTGAGGAGCATATGAAGCATTAAGATCATTATACCAGATACGTATTGATGATTCGTTGCGAAATTCAACTATTTCCTTGTGTTCATCATCAACATTTCTTGAACCGCTGTAATCCTCGTTTACAGCATAAAATTGTAAATAATCACTTGTACTTATTGTTTCCTTCATTATGTTTTCTTATTTGTTTCGCAATTATTAATAATACTTATTACCTTATGTCATAAAAGTAAAATGGTTTATATCAATAATTGAGAATACAGTTCTCCCTTTTTTAATACATTTACCCAATTTTTTACACAATTCTTTTAAATTGTGCTAATAAATTATACAATTTATTTTCATATATTTTTCTATTAGTAATAACAGCTAAGTTTTTGTCTTAAATGCTATTGTAATATGTACTAAATATTATCATGTTTTTTGTATAAAGTAAACATTGCACAATAAATAAAAATAAAATAAGCAATAATTAAGCAATGTGTGAATAACATTTAGCAAGATATGATAAGTAATAAGAATTACATAAAGATATAATAACATTAAAGATAAGACATGTTAAGAAGGCATGTGAGGTTCGACACCAAAGCAGGTGGGGGCTAACTTTAATGGGAGGCTGTTTATGAAGAGCAATACAAAAAAGATACTGTTCGGCGCTGGTGCTGCTATTGTAGTAGTCGGTGCGTGTTTTGCATTGACGAGAGATCGTCAAATGGATTTTCACAACAAATATGAGGGAACGGATCTGGTGGCAGATGTAGCTGGTATGGATAGAGAAGGAACTTATACACAATATCTTAACCAGTATGCGAATGCAGCAAGACCTCAAAAGAATGTTAAAGTAGATGTTCTTTCATATGTAAAAGGTGAAGATGTAGAATTAAGTAAAGATTATGCAGATTCATTATATACAGGCAATGATTCAAAAGTTACCTGGGAAATCGATATTCCTGAAACCGGATTATACAATATATATATGGAATATATGACAGTAAAATCCAGAGGAGTGGAGATTGAAAGAGCAGTATATATAAATGATGAAACCCCTTTTGAAGATGCAGGGAATTTGTCATTCTCGCGCATATGGACAGATGATGGACCGGTTAAAGTAGACAATCAGGGTAATGAGATACGTCCTTCACAAAAGGAAGAATATGACTGGCAGAGTACTTATTGTAAAGATGATATGGGATATATCATAGAGCCTTATCAGTTTTACTTCGAAAAGGGTAAAAACACTCTTACATTTGAAGCGGTAAATGAACCTATGATAATAAGAAATCTTGAAGTAAGAGGAGTATCTGAAAGCAAGACTTATGACCAATATGTCTCTGAACAGACAATAAGCGCAGGCGCAAATGATTTTGTTACTGTTCTTCAGGGCGAAGCGGCACAGAGACGTTCAGAATCTTCATTATATGCCAAGTATGACAGATCTTCACCAACTACTCAGCCATACAGTATCACTAATACAGTTATGAACTATACAGGTGGCGAGGCATGGAGAACTTCAGGTCAGTGGATTGAATGGGATTTTGAAGTACCTTCAGATGGAAAATACCGAATCATGATAAAAGGAAGACAGAATTATGCACGAGGAAGCATTTCAAGCAGATGTGTGTATATAGATGATGAGATACCTTTTGATGAGATGAAGGATGTGGCATTTAATTACAGTAATGACTGGGATTGCATGACACTTTCGGATAAGAACGGAACACCTTATGATTTTTATCTGACAGCCGGAAAACATACTATCAGATTAGAGGCAACTCTTGGTGGTATCGGAAATGTAATGCAGGAGCTTGAGGATTCAACTTACAGATTGAATCAGATATACAGAAAGATACTTGTCTATACAGGTGCTAATCCTGACAAATACAGAGATTACAATATTGACAAGAAATATCCTGAAGTTATCGAGGCAATGGAGCTTGAGTCAAAGAGACTTTATCATATAGTTGATGAGGTTGTTGAATATACAGGTCAGAAAGCAGATCGTATTGCATCAGCCCAGACTATTGCACAGCAGCTTGAAAGATTTGTAGAAAAGCCTGAAAAGATTTCTCTTGAGTTTACAACCTTTAAAGATAATATAACAGCTCTTGGTACTGCAATTCAGTCCATGAGCGAGATTAAGCTTGATGTAGATTACATTAAGGTATATGGCGAAAATGCTGATGTAAAAGTTGAAAAAGCAAATGCTTTCCAAAAAGCATGGCATGAAGTTAAATCCTTTGTAGCTTCATTCACTGTAGATTATGATGCAGTCGGTGATGTATATGCAAATGATGATGAAGCGATTAAAGTATGGGTGCTTACCGGTAGAGACCAGGGTACAATACTTAAGACAATGGTAGATGATTCGTTTACTCCTCAAAGCGGAGTTAAAGTAAATGTTGAGATTGTAGCGCCAGATGCATTATTGAGTGCGGTAGTAGCCGGAAGAGGACCAAACGTAGTTTTATCAATAGGTGCAGATCAGCCTGTAAACTATGCATTAAGAAATGCAGTTGAAGACCTTTCACAGTTTGATGATTACAAAGAGGTACTTAAAGATTTTACTGAAAGTTCATATAGACAGTATTCGTTAGACGATCATCTCTATGCATTACCTGAGACAATGTCATATAATGTAATGTTTTATAGAAAAGACGTATTAGAGGAATTGGAATTGGAAGTTCCTCAGACATGGCAGGATCTTATAGAAATGCTTCCTACAATTCAGGGTAATAACCTTTCAGTAGGTATTCCGACAGCCGCAGGAAGCAGTGGATCTGCAAGTTCAAGTACAGCAGTCGCATCATCTGCTCCTGACTTATCGATGTACTTCACACTGTTATATCAGAATGGTGGAGATTTGTATAATGATAATGGTACAGCAACAATAATAAATGATGAAGCCGGTGTAGAGGCTTTTGAGGAATATACAAAATATTTTACAGACTATGGTATTCCGACAATATATGATTTTGTAAGCAGATTCCGTTCAGGTGAAATGCCAATCGGTATTACAAACTTTACAGTATATAATACTTTAGTTGTTTCAGCACCTGAGATAAAGGGATTGTGGGATTTTACACTTGTACCAGGAACAGAAACAGTCGATGCAAATGGCAAAAAAGATATTGACAGATCTGCATTCATAAGTGGTAGTGCTACCATGATGATTAAAACCGAAGACCAGAAGCTTAGAGAAGATTCATGGGAGTTCATGAAATGGTGGGCAGACGCAGATACACAGGTAAGATTTGGACGTGAGATTGAAGCACTTCTTGGTTCATCCGCAAGATATGCTACTGCTAATATGGAAGCATTTGGTCAGCTGGCATGGAGTGCAAAAGATATTGAGGTACTTACTGAGCAGTTAAATTACACAGTTGGTATAAGAGAAGTTCCTGGTGGATATTATACAGGACGTCATATCGCCAATGCAGTTCGTAAGGTAATCAATGAGCAGACAGATCCACGAGAGACAATTCTGGATTACTCAATTACAATCGACGAAGAAATTACCAAGAAACGTTCAGAGTTTGGTCTGCCGGTTGAATAGCAGGAGGTATTTGATGAAAGACGATACTAATTATATTTCAAAATATTTTACTTTGCGCAAGCACAACCTTAAGGTTGCCTTGCACAAAGCAAAAAATAGTAAAATGTGCTATATGTTTCTGGCACCATACGCAATACTGTTTACTTTGTTCTACATACTTCCAGTGGTAACTTCCATTGTACTTAGTTTTACTTATTACAATATTTTGGAAAGTCCTTCATTTGTAGGTTTGCAGAATTATATCAACCTTATACTTCAGGATGATGTATTCCTGATAGGTGTTAAAAATACATTTCTTATTGCAGTAATAACAGGACCAATAGGATATATTGCAGCTTTCCTTTTTGCATGGCTGATAAACGAATTGCCACGATGGGTAAGAACAATCGCAGTTATTGTATTCTATGCTCCATCAATTGCAGGTAATGTATTCGTAATCTTCTCTATATTCTTCAGAGGTGATGCTTATGGTTATGTCAATGCTATATTGATGGATATGGGAATTATAGATGCACCGATTTTATGGCTTGTAAATCCAACATATATGCTTCCAATTTGTATGTTAGTTATTTTGTGGATGAGCCTTGGTACAGGTTTCCTTTCATTTGTTGCTGGTTTACAGGGTGTAGACAGAGCACAGTTTGAAGCAGGATACATGGATGGAATCAAGAACAGATGGCAGGAGCTTTGGTATATTACACTTCCAAATATGAAGCCAATGCTTATGTTCGGAGCCGTAATGACAATTACATCTTCATTCGGAGTTTGTGATGTAACTATGGCACTGTGTGGATATCCTAGTACGGACTACGCAGCACGTACAGTTGTAACTCACCTTGTTGACTATGGTTCTACAAGATTTGAGATGGGCTATGCATCAGCTATTGCTACATTGTTATTCTTGGTAATGATCTTGTGCAACAAAGCAATTCAAGCAATTTTAAGGAGAGTAGGTACCTGATATGAGTAAAAAGAAAAAACAAGACGGGGCTAACATAACAAAGGTTAAACATACACCGGCTATATTAAAAAGAAGAAAGCCAAACCGTTCAAGAATAGGTGATTTTGCACTTTACATATTTCTTTTCCTTGTAGCCTTATTAATGGTATTTCCTTTAGTTTTTGCAGTATCAAGTGCACTCAAGCCTTTGGACGAGTTATTTATGTTCCCACCAAAGCTGTTTGCACAGAATCCAACATTTGATAACTTTGCAGATTTGTTCGTAACAATGGGCAAGTCATGGGTACCTTTCAGTAGATACTTATTTAATACAGCATTTATTACATTTGTAGGTACAGTAGGACATTTGATAGTTGCATCAATGGCAGCATTTGTACTTGCTAAATATGATTTTCCGGGTGGAAAGACATTTTTCAATATTGTTGTAGTTGCATTGATGTTCAACGGATATGTAACAGCAATTCCAAACTATTTGATTTTAAATAAGCTTGGACTTATCGATACTTACTGGGCAGTTATAATTCCTGCATTTGCTTCTCCAATGGGACTTTTCCTTATGAAGCAGTTCATGGACGGTCTTCCAATGTCACTTATCGAGGCAGCAAAAATCGATGGTGCAAAAGAATGGACAGTATTTATAGATATTGTAATGCCAAACGTTAAACCGGCATGGCTGACAATGATTATTTTCTCAGTTCAGGGACTTTGGAATAACAAGGCAGCAACATATATTTACTCAGAAGAAAAGAAGACTCTTGTATATGCATTACAGCAGATTCAGAGTGGTGGTATAGCAAGAACCGGTCAGGCGGCTGCCGTAACTGTAATCGTAATGCTTGTTCCAATCGCAATTTTCATTGCATCTGAAAGTCAGATTCTGGAAACAATGGCAAGCTCAGGTCTTAAGGATTAATGGGGGATGCGATATGAAGATTAGAAATAAAAAATTGAAAGCATTGGTGCTTTGTGCAGCAACTGCAATAATGACATTTGCATCGCCACTTACAGTAGAGGCAGGATATGGATATACATATAATTATGACTACTGGGGAGATGTACAGTATTCTCCGGATGCCTATGAAGTTGGTGGGGTGTTTACATCATCAGAGCTTGGACTTGATACAAAGTTAAATGCACCTCAGGGAATGTTTGTTAGTGGAAGAAAAGTGTATATCTGTGATACAGGTAACAACAGAATAGTAGTACTTACAAGAGATACAGAAGAAAGCTTCAAAGTAGAAAATATTATTGAAAGCTTTAACTTAGGAAGCAATGCGGATACAGATGTTAATACATTTAATATGCCAACAGATATTTCGGTATCTGAAGAAGGCGATATGTACATTGCAGACCAGAATAATAACAGAATAGTAAAGCTTGATAAAGACTTAAATTATAAGATGAGCTTTACAAAGCCGACAGATCAGACATTTGACCAGTCAATAACATTCTTACCAAGTAAGATATCAGTTGATACTGCCGGACGTGTATACTGCATAGCAGTAAATGTTAACCAGGGTCTTATAAAATTTGAAAATGATGGAGTATTTTCAGGATTTGTAGGTGCTACAAAGGTAACCTACGAATGGACAGATTATATCTGGAAAAAGCTTGCAACAAAAGAGCAGCGAGCACAGATGGCATCATTTGTACCAACAGAATATGACAATCTTTTTATTGATCACGAAGGATTTGTATATGTTTGTACAACAAATGTTTCAGAAGCAGATCTTGATTCCGGAGCAGCAACACCTATAAGAAGACTTAATATGATAGGAAATGACATTCTTGTCAGAAATGGCAACTATGAGATTATAGGTGATATAGAATGGGACAATGCGGCAGGATATGATGGTCCATCACTTATTACTGATATAACAGCACTTGAAAATGATGTATATGTTGCACTTGATAAGACAAGAGGGCGTTTATTTGCATATGATGATCAGGGAAGAATGCTTTATGCCTTTGGTGGAAATGGTAACATGGATGGTTATTTCAAAAAACCGATAGCAATTGATCATATGGGAAATGACCTTCTGGTACTTGATAATCAGGATTGCAGTATTACATTGTTTACAAATACAACATTTGGTAAGAATATATTCAAGGCAATAGAACAGTTCCAGTTAGGACAGTATACAGAGTCCGGTCAGAGCTGGCAGGCTGTAATGGATATGAACGGTAACTATGATCTGGCTTATATTGGTATAGGAAGATCCTTGTTACGTCAGAAAAAATATGGTGAAGCATTAGATTACTTTAAATTAAAGTATGATGAGGACAATTATTCAAAAGCATTTAAACAGTATCGTAAAGCATGGGTAGAAGATCATATCGGAATAATATTTGTATTGTTCTTCCTGGTATTAATTGTTCCATTGGCAATTGGTAAGGTCAAGAAATTAAAATTTGAGATTGATACCGCAGATATCTTTAAATATGAACATCTTAGAAAGTAAGGAGGGATGAAGACATGTTTTCAGCATTGACTAATAAAGATACATATTCAAAATATATCGACAGCATGAAGTTCGCGTTTTACTGTCTCACCCATCCGCTTGATGGTTTCTGGGATCTTACTCATGAAAAAAGAGGAACAATTGCGGCAGCAAATACGATACTTATTTTGACAGTATTGTCAAGAATATTAAAATTGCAGTATACAAGTTTTATATTTAATAAGGTTTACTGGCCAAAGGTAAATATATTCCTTTATATCGCAAGTATTTTATTTCCATTAGCACTTTACTGTGTAGGAAATTGGGCACTTACAACATTATTTGATGGAAAAGGAAGACTTTCACAGGTATACATGGCAACCTGCTATGGAATGCTTCCGTATCCGGTAATACAGTTTCCACTTATCTTATTAAGTAATGTAGTAACAGTTGAGGAAGGTGCATTTTACAGCGTATTAAGTGCTTTATCACTGGTATGGGCAGGAATACTCATCATATCAGCTATGATGGAGATTCACGAGTATAAGCTTGGTAAAACAATATTTTTTACAATTGCAACAATATTTGCAATGCTTGTAATGGTATTTCTCTTATTGCTGTTTTTCAGTATGATAAGCCAGGGAATTGCATACTTCGTATCTATAGTGCGAGAGATAATGTTCAGGATGTAGCGTATCAGCTATAAAAGCTATAAGAAAAGAGGATTAAAATGAGCAAGGATATATCGGTAAGAAAAGAAGAATTTAAAGCCGCTGTAATCAAGCAGTTAAAAAGCCTTATCGGACCATTTATCATATTAGCGATAATTATAGCAGGTATACTCGTTATTACTTTCTGGAAAGAAGATGTAGAGGAAGCTGAAGTTATCAAGGTAAACGGATATGAAGGTGAAGGTGGAGAAGTAGTACTGGAAAATGATCAGTTGAAGTTTGTAATGGATGAGACTACAACTCAGTTTTCCATTACTGATAAAAGCAGTAAAAAAGTATGGTATTCAAATCCCGAAGATGTTGATTCAGACAGCAAAGCATTAGACAATGAAAAGAGTAAATTGAAGTCAACTCTGTTGCTTACATACAGTACTATAAATGGTGTTGATACATTATTTAACAATTACAGTTACAGTATCGAAGATGGTATTTACGGTATTGAAAAAGGCGATGATTATGTAAAAGTAAATTATTCTATCGGTGATACAGAAAAGGAATATATTATTCCAACTGTTATAACTCTTGATAAGATGGATAAATTGCTTGCTAATATGTCAAAATCAGATGCGACAAGAGTAGGCGAATATTATAAAAAATATGATATAAACAAATTGGGTAAAAAGGATAACAAAGAAGAATTACTTGCTAATTATCCAATACTCGAAACAGAAAAAGCATATATTTTAAGAAGTACAACAAAAGACAACATTAAAGTTAAACTTGAACAGTATTTTGCAGATGCCGGTTATACAATGGAAGATTATAAGGCAGACAAAGAGCTTGACATGACATCAAAATCATCTGATAAACCGGTGTTCAATGTAAATGTTGTATACAGACTTGAAGGCAATAGCCTTGTAGTAGAAGTACCAATGGCAGAGATTGAATACAGAGAAGATTATCCTGTATATAACTTATCAGTTCTTCCGTACTTTGGAGCAGCCGGAACAGATGAAGAAGGATATATGCTTGTACCTGAAGGTGGCGGAGCGTTGATTAATTTCAATAATGGAAAGACAACACAGAACAGCTATTATGCAAACCTTTATGGCTGGGATATGGCTCAGGATCGTAAGGCAGTGGTACATGAAACAGAAGCTTACTTCAATGTATTTGGAGAGGCAAAAGATGGTGGTTCGTTCTTATGTATGATTGAGCAGGGTGCTCCATACGCTTCAATTCAGGCAGATATAAGTGGTAAGAATCACAGCTACAACTTTGTAAATTCAGTTTATTCACTTGTACACAGAGAACAGTATGATGTAGGTGACAGAACTACAGCAGCAATGTTCGTTTATGAAGATGCTCTTCCTGATGAGAAACTGGTTCAGAGATATTATTTTATGGACACAGATAACTATTCAGAGATGGCTGACGGTTATAGAAACTATCTTATAAATAAATATGATGGTTATATGACAAAGAATGATGATCAGAATGCACCCGTAGAAGTTGAAATCGTAGGTGCTGTTGATAAAATTAAACAGATAGCCGGTATTCCGGTTTCAAGTCCACTTAAGCTTACAAGCTACAAAGAGGCAACTGAAATAATTCAGGAACTCAGTAATGAAGGAATGACAAATATGTCAGTTAAGCTCTCTGGCTGGATGAATGGTGGAGTAAGACAGCAGATACTTAAAAAAGCAAAACCGGTGTCAGAGCTGGGCAGTAAAAAAGACTTAAAGGCATTAGTAGCAAAAGCAAATGAGCTTGGCGTTGATGTATATCTTGACGGAATAACAAACTATGCAAAACACAGTGATATGTTTGATGGATTTATGGCTTACACAGATGCAGCAAAATTTGTAAGTAAGGAAAAAGTTGAGCTTTATACATATTCAACAATTGATTATTCAAAGAAAAAGCGTCTTGAAACATATTTCCTCTTAAAAGGAAGTTTAATTCCACAGATGGCACAGAATCTTGTTGATGCATCAAATACATATAATGCCGGTGTTTCATTTAATGATTACGGCAGCAAGCTTTCATCAGACTTTAACCGAAAAGATTTCTTGAGCAGACAGGCAGCAATGGTTAACCAGTCAGAGCACATTAAATCAATCAAGGATAGTGGAAAGAATATAATTATCAATGAAGGAAATGATTATGCGGCACCATATAGTGATCTTGTTACAAATATGGATCTTGCGGGTAGTGAATATACAATCATTGATAAAAAGGTTCCATTCTATCAGATGGCATTGCATGGATTTGTTAACTACACAGGTGAGGCTCTTAACCTTACACAGAATCCGGAAGATGAATTATTAAAGTCAGTTGAGTATGGAGCAGGATTATCTTTCACAATGATGAAAGCTTCAACATTTGAATTACAAAATACTCTTTACACAGAGTACTTTGGCGCAAACTATGATGCATGGCATCAGAAGGCAGTAGATATTTATACCAGATACAATGAAGAAATGGGTCATGTATTCAATCAGATGATGACAGGACACGAATATATTACAGATACCCTTACCTGTACCACTTATGAGGACGGCACAAGAGTATATGTTAATTACGGATACTCAGATACAACCACAACAGATGGTAAAAATGTACCTGCAAGGGATTATCTGGTTATTAAATAAGTGGACGGCAGGCATTAGCCGATGAGATTTAATGCCTGCTAGTTACAGAAATGACTTTAATATACAAAAACCATATATAACAGTTTTTGTATATGGCAGCTTTGTTACTAAGGTTCAAAGTTTGCAGGTTATGGAAAGGCATGGTTATTAATATGAAGAAAGAGAGTAAATTAGCAGGTCTTCAAAAGCGTAAGGCTATATCCGGATATTTATTTATCCTTCCATTTATAATAGGTTTCCTGACATTTATGGTTAAGCCGTTCTTTCAGTCATTGTATATGAGTTTCTGCAACATAGATGTTAGTGCAGGCGGATTTAAGAGTAACTTTAATGGAATAGCAAACTATATGAGAGCATTTACAGTTGATACTGAGTTTAACCGACTCCTGGTTGAAGAAATCTCAAGAATGTGTATAAATTCAGTTGCTATCATGGTATTCAGTTTCTTTGTTGCTCTTATCTTAAATCAGAAATTTAAAGGAAGAGCATTTGTCAGAGCTATATTCTTCCTTCCGGTTATTTTATCATCAGGTGTTATTCTTGGTGTTGAGACAGATAATGCACTTTTATCAAGTATTCAGGATGCTATTCAGGAAACACAGACGGGTCCAAGCATTACAGATGCAATAAAGAATATTCTTATTACATCAGGTATTGGTGCCAGAGCATTTGAAACGGTATTTGAGATAGTTGAGAAGATATATGATGTAGCTATTGCATCAGGTATTCAGATTATCATTTTCCTGTCAGGTCTTCAGACAATTTCCGTAAATATGTATGAAGCTGCTGATATAGAAGGATGCACTGCATGGGAAAGTCTCTGGAAGATAACATTTCCGATGATCAGTTCACTTTTTCTTGTTAACTGGATATATACAATTATCGATTTCTGTATGAGATCAGATAATAAAGTAATGGAAAAGATTAGTGAAGAAATGATTGTACAGATTAATTACGGATTCTCATCAGCAATGTCATGGATATATTTCGTAATTGTAATAGCGATTATAGGCGTAAGCTCACTGATTATTTCTAAGGGGGTTTATTACTATGAGTAAGACAATGGCAATTAAAAACGATCAGGCAATAAATAATAATAAAAAATCATCCGCGTGGAATGATTTTTGGGAAAGAAACAGAAAATCTGAAGGTTATCTTTTAAAGAAAACATTAAAAAATGAGTCATTCAAGATAGTAAGATTTTTCCTTTTATTTGGAATGTGCTTTTTGATACTTCAGCCAATATTTAACAAGATTTCAATAAGCTTTATGGCGGAAGAAGACTTATATAATCCGGCTATAGTTGCAATTCCTGAACATTTTACGGCAGCTAACTATCAGCTGGCAGCAAAGTTTATGGATTTCTCAAAAACACTTATAAATACAATTATTGTTTCACTGACAATAGCAGTATTGCAGATAGCAATATGTACACTGGTTGGATATGGTTTTGCAAGATTTGAATTTCCATTAAAAAAATTCTGGTTTGCATGTGTAATTCTTATGATAGTAATTCCACCACAGACTATATCTACATCATTACATTTACATTTTAGATTTTTTGATTTCCTTGGTTTATTCAAATTAACGACAGGAGATACAATTAACTTAAGAGGTTCTGCTTTACCATATTATCTTATGAGTGCAGGATGTATGGGACTTAAAAACGGTCTTTACATTTTCATGATCAGACAGTTCTTCAGAAATATTCCAAAGGAACTTGAAGAGGCTGCATATGTAGATGGATGTGGAACACTTAAAACATTTTTTAGCATTATGTTACCGGATGCAAAACCAATACTTACATCATGTTTCCTGTTTGCATTTGTGTGGCAGTGGACAGATGGATTTTATTCAAAAATGTTCCTTGGTAACATTAAGCTCTTATCAGTGCAGTTATCTATGATAGCTGAAAGATTAAGTTCATATATGACTAACACATTAGGTATATCTGGTGGTGCATCAGTTGGTTATACAAACTGTATTGTTTCAACAGGTACACTGATGGTAATCGTTCCATTATTGATATTATACCTGTTTGCTCAGAAGGGCTTCGTAGAGAGTATAAGCAGTTCAGGTATAAAGATGTAATCTGTGATTATAGCTGTTTAGGGAGTTACAATTGGGACAGCTGTTACAGATTAGATATATAAAATAAGAAACCAAAATAGGAAAGGTAAGGTATTTTTATGAAAAAGAAAGCAGCAAAAAAAGTATTAGCCGCAGCATTAGCTGCAACAATGGCAGTAAGCATGGTTGGATGTGGAAATTCTAACACAGAGGCACCGGCAAACAACACAGCAAATGACAGTGCAGATGCAACAGCAGACACAACAGCAGATAGTAATGCAGATGCTGATGCAAATGACAGTGCAGATGCAACAGCAGAGACAGAGGCTGAAGAAGAAGTAGCAGATGCATATGTTGTTCGTACAGATGCTGATGGTAACCCAATTGACTTAGGTGGTATGGAAGTTATCATTCGTGACTGGTGGTCACCAGCAGAGAAAGAAGAGCCGGTTAACTCATTTGAAGAAGCAAGAGAAGAGTATTATGACTGGATTCAGGAAACATATAACTTCACAATCAAACAGGTTGCTATTTCAGACTGGGGTTCAACTCCTGAAGATTTCTTAAATTATGCTACAACAGGTGGAGATGAGAACTATGTATTCGTTCTTCGTCCAGGTTCAGAGCTTGTTGCTGCAATGAACAGTGGATTAATGTATGACTTAGCTACACTTGATTGTCTTGATTTTTCTAAGGATAAATGGAAAAACGGTGTAATCGACTTAATGGAAAAAGATGGTCATATCTATGGTATGAGTGGTGAAACAGTTGAGCCTAAGGGTGGTATGTACTTCAACAAGAGACTTCTTAAGGAAGCTGGTATTGATCCTGAATCAATCTACAAACTTCAGGAAGATGGAGAATGGACATGGGAAAAATTTGAAGAAATCTGTAAACAGGTTCAGGCTGATACAGATAATGACGGTGTGATCGATCGTTACGCAATGGTTAACTTTGCAAGTACATTCTATGGTGAAGCAGTTGCATCAAACAATGGTAACTTCATCGGTAAGGATGAAAACGGATATTACAACGCACTTGAAACAGAAGAAACAATGAATGCTTTAAACTGGGCATTAGATATGTTATCTACATATGATTATCCACAGCCGGAAGACAGTGAGTGGAACTACTGGCAGGAAGCTTTCGTAAGCGGATGTGGTGCATTTATCGCTGGTGAAACATATCAGGCTGGTCAGGATTGGTCAGAGATGGAAGATGACTTCGGATTTGTTTGCTTCCCTAAGGGACCAAAAGCTTCTGACTACACAAATATCATTGGTAACAACCCATGCTGTATCCCAGCTTGCTATGATGCAGACAAGGCTTGGAAAATTGCATTTGCTTATGATCTTTACACAGAGCCAATTCCAGGATTTGAAGATTATGACGGAAGAGATGCAGGATTCTATAACTCATTCAGAGATACAGAATCTGTAGAACTTACAATCGCAAGAATGAAAGAGAATGGTAGAGTTACATATCATACAATGATTCCTGGTCTTGACCTTGGTCCAGACGTTATCTGGGGTATCAGCAAAGACAATACACCTGCTCAGAAAGCAGAAGCAATCAGAAATACATGGGCTTCATATCTTGAAGAAGCAAATAAATAATTTAAATTTATAAAAAATAATTTGTTGACATCAGGAAACTTTTTATTCCTGATGTCAACTATAAAAACAGAAAAAAAGCATCAAAAACATAGTGGGGTCAATTAACATGAGAGATAGAAAAAATGCAGCCCGAAGAGCAAAAGAATTAGTCAGCAAAATGACTATTGAAGAAAAAGCATCACAGCTTACATATGACTCTCCAGCAATTCCAAGACTTAATATTCCGGCTTATAACTGGTGGAATGAAGGTCTTCATGGTGTAGCCAGAGCAGGAGTAGCTACCAGCTTTCCACAGGCAATAGGTATGGCTGCAGCATTTGATACAGAGCTTATGAGCGAAGTGGGAAATGTTGTTGCAGTTGAAGGAAGAGCTAAATACAATACATATGCCAATGAAAATGACAGAGGTATATATAAAGGACTTACATTTTGGTCTCCAAATGTGAATATATTCAGAGATCCAAGATGGGGAAGAGGACATGAAACTTATGGAGAAGATCCATATTTAACATCAGAATTAGGTCACTTTTTTGTAGAAGGATTACAAGGTGATGGAGAATATCTCAAGGCGGCAGCATGTGCAAAGCACTTTGCAGTGCATTCAGGTCCTGAAGCAATTCGACACAGTTTTGATGCGAAAGCCACTAAAAAAGATATGGAAGAAACTTACCTTCCGGCATTTAAAAAGCTTGTTAAAGAGTCAAATGTTGAGGCAGTTATGGGAGCCTACAATAGAACAAATGGTGAGCCATGCTGTGGTAGCAATACTCTTTTAAAGGATATTCTTAGAGGTGAGTGGGGATTTGAAGGTCATGTAGTATCTGACTGCTGGGCTATCAAAGATTTTCATGAGAACCATATGGTCACTTCTGATATATATGAATCAGCAGCAATGGCTATGGAAGCAGGCTGTGATCTTAACTGTGGTAATGTATACCTTGTATTGCTCAGTGCATTACAGCAGGGATTAGTTACTGAGGAACAGATTACTACAGCGGCTGAGAGAATGATGACATCAAGAATATTACTTGGTTTATTTGATGAGACTGAGTATGACAGTATAGGTTTTGACAAAATTGAATGTCGTGAACATATTGATATTGCAAATAAGGCGACAGCTGAAAGTGTAGTATTATTCAAAAATAATGGAATACTTCCACTTGATAAATCAAAGATTTCAACAATTGGTGTAATTGGACCAAATGCAAACAGTCGTGCAGCTTTGGTAGGAAATTACCATGGTACATCTTCTAAGTATGTTACAGTACTTGAAGGTATACAGAATTATGTTGGTGATGATGTAAGAGTATATTATTCAGAGGGCTGTCATTTATTTATAGATAGGGTTGAGCCATTAGGTCAGAGACAGGACAGATTAGCAGAAGCACTTACAGTTGCTAAAAACAGTGATGTTGTAGTTCTTTGTTTAGGACTTGATGAGACACTTGAAGGTGAAGAAGGAGATACAGGTAACAGCTATGCTTCAGGAGATAAGCCGGATCTTAATCTTCCTGAGGTTCAGGTTGAACTTATGAAAGCTGTAATAAATACCGGAAAACCTGTTATAGTACTCAATATGACAGGAAGTGCGATGGATCTTAGATTTGCACAGGATAAGGCAGAGGCAGTTATGCAGTTATGGTATCCTGGAGCAAGAGGCGGAGATGTTATTGCAAAGCTTTTGTTCGGTGAGCTTTCACCATCCGGAAAACTTCCTGTCACTTTCTATAATGATTCTGCAGAGCTTCCTGAATTTGAAGATTATTCAATGAAAGGAAGAACTTACAGATATTTTGAAAAGACAACATTATATCCATTTGGATATGGTCTTACTTACGGTGATGCTGATATTACAGAAGTTAAATACAATGATTTAACAGTATCAAAAGATAGTGAGATGGCACTTGGTTCAGACAATAAGTGTGAGTTAACAGTGACTGTAAAGAACAACTATGATAAAGAATTGCAGGAGGTTGTTCAGGTATATATTAAAGCAGTAGATTCACCATATTCAGAGCCAAACGCAAAGCTTTGCGGATTTGCAAGAGTAAAATTATCTGCAGGTGAAAGCAAAGCAGTTAAATTAAGCATTAACGAGCAGGCATTTACAGTAGTAACAGATGATGGTGATCGTATTAATGCAACAGGTACATTTAAGGTAAGTGTTGGTTTTGGTCAGCCTGACGAAAGAACAAAGGAGCTTACAGGAAAAGAAAGTATCTCATTCAAACTTGTAAAATAGTTACAAAAGTCATTTAATATATTGAAAAATATTTTCAATTATAGTAAAATGAGCTTTGTGATAAAATAACTATAAAAGTAAAAAAACAAAAAAGAAATTATAAAAATTGCATAAAAATAATTATTGCGGAGGATTAGAAAAATGAAAAATATTCCAAAAGTTAAGTTGGGAATCGTAGCAGTAAGCAGAGACTGTTTTCCAGAGTCATTATCAGTTAACAGAAGAAAAGCTTTGGTAAAGGCTTATGCTGATAAGTATGATGTAGAAGATATTTATGAATGTCCGGTATGTATCGTAGAAAGCGAAATACATATGGTACAGGCACTTGAAGATATCAAGAAGGCAGGATGTAATGCACTTTGCGTATATCTTGGAAACTTTGGACCTGAAATTTCAGAGACACTTCTTGCAAAGCACTTTGAAGGACCAAAGATGTTCGTAGCAGCTGCAGAGGAGACACAGGATAACCTTATCCAGGGTAGAGGTGATGCTTACTGTGGTATGCTTAACGCAAGCTACAACTTAAAACTTAGAAATATTAAAGCATATATTCCGGAATATCCTGTTGGAGATGCTGAGGAATGTGCTGATATGATCCATGAGTTCTTACCAATCGCAAGAGCACTTGTTGGACTTTCAAATTTAAAGATTATATCATTTGGTCCACGACCACTTAACTTCCTTGCTTGTAATGCACCAATCAAACAGCTTTACAACTTAGGTGTTGAAATTGAAGAGAACTCAGAGCTTGATCTTTTCGAAGCATTTAAAAAGCATGAAGGAGATGAGAGAATTCCTTCAGTAGTTGCTGATATGGAGAAGGAATTAGGAGCCGGAAATAAGAAGCCTGAAATTCTTGCTAAACTTGCTCAGTATGAGCTTACATTATTAGACTGGGTTGAAGCACACAAAGGATACAGAGAGTATGTTGCAATTGCCGGTAAGTGCTGGCCTGCATTCCAGACACAGTTTGGATTTGTTCCTTGCTATGTAAACAGCCGTCTTACAGGAAAAGGAATTCCGGTTTCCTGTGAGGTAGATATTTATGGTGTATTAAGTGAGTTCATCGGTACATGCGTATCTGAAGATGTTGTTACTCTCCTTGATATCAACAACTCAGTACCAAAGGATATGTACAACGAATCAATCAAAGATAAATTTGATTATAAACATACAGATACATTTATGGGCTTCCATTGTGGAAATACATGCTCAACAAAGCTTTGCAGCCATGAGATGAAATATCAGATGATTATGGCAAGAGCTCTTCCTGAAGAAGTTACACAGGGTACTCTTGAAGGAGATATCGTACCAGGTGATATTACATTCTTCAGACTTCAGTCAACATCTGACTGCCAGATTCGTGCTTATGTAGCTCAGGGTGAAGTTCTTCCTGTGGCAACACGTTCATTTGGTGCAATCGGTGTATTTGCAATTAAAGAGATGGGAAGATTCTATCGTCATGTACTCATTGAGAAGAATTATCCACATCATGGTGCAGTTGCATTCGGACATCATGGAAAAGCATTATTTGAAGTATTCAAATATCTTGATGTTCCAATGGAGGATATTAACTACAATCAGCCGGCAAGCCTTCCATATGCAACAGAGAATCCTTTCTAGATTTTAGCAATATAAGGTAAATGAGATTAATTAAAGGGATGTTTTGCAGAGAAATCTGTCAAACATCCCTTTTTAATATTATAATTTGCATATAAAACATAATATATTTAAAAACATAAAAAATACAAAAAAATAGAGATATTTTCAGAAAATTGTGTTATAATGAAATAAAATTCATTATCACGAGGGGCAATGAGTGTAAGCGTGAGATGCTTCATAATTATTGATGTGATAGAATGGGGGAAATTATGTTAAGGAACAGGAAAATGAAGACAGTGATTACGAGTTGTATTGCGATTATTGCAGTTATATGTATATCATGCCTATATATAATGCAGAACCAGAATACAACATCAGTAATGAGAAAAGTTGCAACTAATCATATGCTGACAGCATTGGATGCCCAGGCAAATATGATACGTCAGTATGTTGACAATGCTGAGAGATTACTCAGAGAATATGGTTCGGCACATGAAATAAAAGCAGTTATGGAAAAACCGACAGATAAAGAATGTCAGAAGCTTGCACAGGAATATACAGAGAGATTTACCGAAAATCTGGTAAGCTGGGAAGGGGTATATGCAAGTAACTGGAATACTACAGTACTTGCACATTCGTCAAAGGATGCTGTTGGAATGACAACAAGAACCGGCGATTCACTTGCACCGTATCTTAGTACAATGACAGATACTCCGGATGGATTTTATAATGGTGGTGTTTATCTGTCGCCGGTTTCAGGAGTAATGATATTAAATATGCGCATGGCGATATTTAATGACAGAGGTACTCCAATTGGATTGGTTGGTGGTGTTCCATATATAAGTGGATTAAGGGATATATTATATGATTTTTCTGTTTCCGGACTTGAACAAGCTACTTATTCTATATTAGACAGTGATTCAAGGGTATATGTCATTGATGATATTGAGGCAAATATCGCTAAGAATGTAGAGGATTCAACATTATCATCAGTGTTAGATAAGGTGGCAAATGGTGCTTCATCCGGTACTATTGAATATAAAAAAGGAAAAGACTCTTATTTAATGTGTTATAAGAGTTTGCCGGAGTATCATCTTGTGCTTACCATGAGTGATAGTACAGAACATGTATTTAGTGAGAGCAGGAATGTTTCCAAAAAGCTTTTTAGTTATTGTGTTATAGTTTTGATTATTATTTTAATAGCAATTTATTTTGTGTCAGGAGTGATAACAGGACCGCTTAAAAATATTGAAGAAGCAGTTAATGATCTCGGAAACTTGTCACTTAAAAAGAATGATTCTATTCAGAGCTATGTCGGTACTAATAGTGAGATTGGCAAAATGGCAACATCTGTTAATAATCTTACTAATGTATGGGGAGATATGATGGAGTCAATAAACGCATCTGTTAACAGTATTGCGGCAGGTGATTTCAGACAAAAGCTCTCATGTAATTACGAAGGAGAGTTTAAAGTACTTGCAGATTCACTCAATTCAATAGTTATAAGTATGGAAAGTACTTTATACAGGATTAATAAGTATACGAATAATTTTGCAGATGGCAGTGAAGCATTTGACAGAGCAGCACATGCGCTGGCAAATGATACAACCAGTCAGGCAAGTGCAGTAACACAGGTAACTGCTACAATTCAGGATATTTCAGACAGAATTAATGAAAACGCAAGCAATTCCAATGATGCTAACCAAAAAATGCAGGGCGTCCAGCAGATGCTTATCAAGAGCAGTGATGACATAAATGAACTGGCTAAAGCAATGGAAATGATTCAGGAGGATGCTGATCAGATTAACAGTATTGCAAAGACAATGCAGGATATTGCGTCTACTACAAAGCTATTATCAATGAATGCTTCAGTTGAGGCATCGAGAGCCGGTCAGGCAGGACAAGGCTTTAATATTGTGGCAATGGAGATAAGAAGTCTATCGGAACAGTGTAGCAAGGCAACAAAGGAAACTACTGAGCTAATTGAAAGAACAAGAAAGAATGTAAATAACAGTATGGAATATTTAAATGCTACTGTTGATTCAATAAAAGCAGTTTCTAAGGACAGCAAAAATGCAGGAAAACTTGTTGGAAAGATTTCAAATGCTACAACTGAGCAGGCAAAAGCCATTTGTCAGGTAAGTGAAGCATTACAGCAGATATCAGACATTACCCAGAACAATTCTACGACAGCGGTAGAATGTGCACAGGTAAGTGAAGATATGAAATCAAAAGCACAAAAGTTAAAGAATATACTTAGTGGATTTTACTTTTCAAATATGTAAATAAAAAAATCGAATGCACAAAGCATGCTGCTTTTGCATTCGATTTTTAATTTATAAGAAGTGTATATTAAATTATATGAAAATGCGATTGGATTATTGTTTTTTTAGCAAAAAATGCATTGCAAGAAAGCACAGAATGATAAGAAAAAAACTCTTAAATAAATGATAATAGTACTATACAAAAGACTTAGAAGCAAAGTAACTGTTAAGTTATGTATTAGTTACAAATGAGGTAACTATTCACAACCATTATTTCGCGATAATAATAATTTTAGGAGGAGTTAAGAATGAAAGGACCAGCAGCACCAAAGGATGCAGAAGAAAAGAAACCAAGTTTTTATATAATGAGAGGAAAGCAGATTGCAGGAGCACCTGTTTCAGAGGATAAGGGTGTACAGTTTATCTATTTAAATGATGGAAGGTTGCTTAGCAGTGCTAAACTTGTAGGCAATATTTCAGATGAAAATATTATGGAACTGCTCAAAACAACAGAAGGCTTTAGAAAGCTTGTTTATGCTATCGGTATAAGTGTAGAAGCACAGGACATGGATCAGAATGTTGATTTTGTTTTTCAAATGTATGGAAAGACAGATATGTATGGCGGCGGAACTAATGTAAAGGCCACTGTAAAAGCAGATGGAATGGAAAAAATAGTAAAGTTATCTGAATGTGAATGGTCAGATGATGATAAGGAGCCTGGACAGATTCGTTTTGAGTTTGCAAAGCCAGGTATTCAGGCGATTGCCGCAGTTAGATTTTACCTAAATGATGGATATACAGCACCTGAACCTGAAGAAGAGAAGGAAGTTGATTTTGAGAGTAGTGTATATGCTGAAATGCTTGATAAGTCAATTATGCAGACCGGAAATAATACAAGAATTAAAAAAGCTATTGAAAAAGCAAGAAACGGTGAGGATGTAACAATTGCATTTATAGGTGGTTCCATTACACAGGGTGCAGGAGCAGTTCCAATAAATACTAAGTGCTACGCATACAAAACTTTTGAGAATTTCTGCAAATATCTTGGCAAATCAACAGATGAAAATATTCATTTTGTTAAGGCTGGAATTGGTGGAACCCCATCTGAGCTTGGAATGATAAGATATGAGAGAGATGTCCTAAGATATGGAAATGTTACACCGGACATTGTTGTTGTGGAGTTTGCTGTAAATGATGCAGGAGATGAAACAAATGGTGAATGCTATGATTCGCTTGTAAGAAAAATCTACATGTCAGAAAACAAACCGGCAGTGATACTTCTTTTTTCTGTATTTGCAGATGACTACAATCTTCAGGACAGACTTAAAGTAGTAGGTGAAACCTACAAGCTCCCAATGGTAAGCTTAAAAAATTGTGTTACAGAGCAGTTTTATAAGAAAGCTGAGGAAGGCAGACTTATAAGCAAGAATCAGTATTTTTATGATTGCTTTCATCCTACAAATACAGGACATGTGATTATGTCAGACTGCCTTATGCATGTAATAAAGGCAATAGACGATTTAGAAGCTGACGATTCGGACTTTGACATTTCTAATATTAAGGCTCCACATGGAGATGAATTTGCAGGTGTAAGACTTATTGATAAGAAAGAAATAAATGACAATCGTGTCAGTGTTGTCTTAAATGTATCCTGCGGTGATTTTTCGGATATAGACGAATTACTTCAGACAGCTGAGATGGATACCGACTTGCATGGAACAAAACAGTTCCCATATAACTGGATGCACAAAAAAGGAAATAAACCATTTGAAATGGATATAAAATGCTCTGCATTATTAATGATAAACAAAGACTCAGGAGAACCTGATGCCGGATGTGCAGAGGTTTATGTTGATGGAGAGAAAGTACTTTTTGTAGATCCAAAGGTAGTTGGATGGACTCACTGTAATCCTCTTATCTGTTTTAGAGGAAGGGAGAACAAGGTATATCATGTTGAAGTGAGAATGCAGCCGGGAGATGAAGATAAAGACTTCACAATACTTGGATTTGGGTATGTTGAATAGAATGAACTCTTATAAAGTCGTATACTAAAAAAATTAAGGTATTATTTATAGTTAAAAGAGGATAAAAAATGAGTAATATGAAGATAGAAAACAGCATACCTATTATTGTCGAGACTAATGGGTATGAAGGTGTGAAAAGAATTGCCGAGGCAGTTGCAGGGGATTTTGAGAAGGTAACAGGTAAAAAGCCTGAGTGCATTTCTCAAAATGATTCAGACAAGCTTTCTTCACAGGTCATATTATGTGCAACTTTAGGAAAAAGTGATTTAGTTGACAAGCTTATTGAAGAAGGAAAGATAACAGTAGATGAGATAAATGGAAAAAGAGAAGTATTTATGATAAAGCTTATCAAAAAACCTTTTGAAAACTGTGATAATGGATTGAGGAATGTAGATGATTTAGTGCTTATCTGTGGTAGTGATAAACGTGGAACCATTTATGGAATGTTTACTTTATCAGAATATATTGGTGTCACAGTGCTTACTTACTGGGGAGATTCAGCACCTCTTCATAAGGATGTAATAGAAATAAATCATGATATTGAGCAGATTTCAAAGGAACCCAGTGTAAGATATAGAGGTTTTTTCATTAATGATGAGTGGCCATGCTTTGGAAACTGGGTAGTTGAACATTTTGGTGGATTTAACGCAAAGGCGTATAAAGAGGTCTTTGAATTTCTGCTTCGTATGAAAGGAAACTATCTATGGCCTGCAATGTGGAGTGCATCCTTTCCAATTGATGGACCGGAAGGACTTAATGAAGAGCTTGCGGATATATATGGTGTTGTGATGGGGTATTCACATCATGAACCATGTCTTAGAGCAAGTGAAGAGTGGGATAAAGTAAGAGGTGTAGATACTAAGTATGGAAATGAATGGAATTTCTACACAAATGAGAAAGGTCTTTTAAACTACTGGGGCGATGCGCTTAAGAGAAGCGGAAAGTATGAGAATATTGTCACAATAGGTATGCGTGGAGAACGTGACAGCTCAATGCTGGGAGAAAATGCTACTGTTAAGGAAAATGTCAATCTGTTAAAGGACATTATTAAAAAACAACGTGAGCTGATTGCAAAAAATGTTAATGCAAATGTAGATGAAGTACCTCAGATGATAGCCCTGTACAAAGAAGTAGAGCAGTATTTTTATGGAAATGATGTTGAGGGTGATACGATTGAGGGGCTCAAGAATTATAAAGAGCTTGAAAATGTAATCTGTATGCTTTGTGAGGATAACTTTGGCCATATGCGTACATTGCCAACTGAAGATATCAGAAATCGTAAGGGCGGTTTCGGTATGTATTATCATCTTGATTATCATGGTGGTCCTATATCATATGAGTGGGTTGATTCAACTCCTTTATCAAAGATATGGGAACAGATGTCTATGGCATATGAATATGGTATTAAAGACCTGTGGATAGTAAATGTCGGAGATCTCAAGCTTCATGAAGTTCCACTTACATATTTTATGGCACTTGCATATGATTATGATAAATGGGGATATTCAAATAAGCAAAGCTATAAGGAATATACTGATTTGTGGGCAAAGAAGAATTTCCCTTCAGCAACAGAGGAACAGTTGAAAGGCATTGAAGAAGTATTTACTGAGTATATAAGAATAAACAGTCTTAGAAGACCTGAAGCTCTAAATGAAAATATATATAGTGCATATATAGATAATGAAGCTGACAACATGCTCAAGCTTGCACAGAAGATAGAAGCTTTGTCAGAGACCGTCTATAACAGTCTGTCAGAAGCTGACAAGCAGGCATATTACAGTATGGTTCACTTTTCTGCAAAGGCAAGTATGAATCTTATAAAGATGCATCTGTATGCTGCAAAGAACAGACATTATGCAAATCAGGGCAGGCCGGTTGCCAACAAATATGCAGATCTTGTTAATGAATGTATTAGAAATGACAGAGAATTCATAAAGGAATTTGCAGATTTCAAGGCTGGCAAATGGAATGGAATGCAGCTTGCAGCACACATTGGTTTCACTAAGTGGAATGAAGATGGATACAAATATCCTGTTATCTGTAGAGTAGAGCCTGTTAACAGACCAAGAATGTCTGTTTCCAAAAGAGATTCCATGAGGATTGCATGTAAAAATTATGGAGCACCGGAAGCTATTGAAGTGAAAGATTTTATGTATCCGGGTGTAGAAGAGGTAGTTATTGAAATAGCAAATGATGGTTGTGGTATTCTTGATTATGAGATTATTCCTGAAAATGGGATTTTACCGGAATGGCTTATTATTTCAGAGTTGCAAGGTCAGGTAACGGATTTAACCCAGATAACCTTAAAATGTGATTATTCAAAGATATCGCCTCAGAATGCTTTACATGCAGAAAAGAAAGAATATGTAAGACTTCTTGTAAAAGATAATGACACGTGTGTCGCATTGGATGTTTATGCAAGAAATCTGTCCGGTGAAGGATTACCTGAAATGACATTTATGCCATCAATCGATGGAATAATAATAGGTGCAGAGCACTTCTGTGATGCAAAGCCAACTGATACAGGAAGCTTTGAGATTATAGAGAATTATGGAAAATATAATGCAGGTGTTAAGGTATTTCCCAGTACAGCGGTTTATGGTGAATCAGAGGATAAGCCGGAGGTTACATATAGCTTTGTAGTAGAACAGGCAGGAGAATATGTAGTTGAGCTTTTAACAGCACCTGCAAACTCTGTTGTAAACAAGCAAAGTGTAAATGTCATGATAAGAAATGGCAAAGAATCAGATAATAAGATTGAGATAATTCCTGATAATTTCAGAGCCGGTGAGAGCAGTGATGTAAGATGGGCTATGGGTGTTCTTAACCAGATAAGGTCTTCAAAGATAAAAATGAACTTTGATAAGGGCATTAATACAATTACAATAGGTGCTCTTGAGGCAGGAGTTGTTTTAGAGAGAATAAGAATATATTCTGCTTTACGGGAGGATATATCGAAGTCATATTTAGGTCCGGATGAATCAAGGTATACTAATTAATTTATTTATTTTGTAAGATTTTTTCCCGTAACTATGAAGATTATTAATGGTTACGGGAAAAAGTAAATTATAAATCTATGAAAAACTAAGTTAAATAAACTGAAATAGAGATTAAAAATTTGATTAAAATTACTTGAAATTAATTTAAAAAATGGTATTATAAATATACAGTATCTTTCAATAAAATGATTTTGTATGTATAAATTGTTCCTGTGAAGAACTTAGTTCTAAATAGTTACAATAAAATATTTTAGATTAATATTTACTTTACTGTTTCGCAGATACAAGGTTATAAAATTACAGAAAGGCATGGAAATTTAAATGAGAAAGTCAGTAAGATTAGCAGACATAGCTGAGCCATTAGGTGTAAGTACAGTTACTGTATCCAAAGCTTTATCAGGTCAAAAAGGTGTAAGTGATGAGATGCGGGAGAAAATAGTAGCTCTTGCAGATGAATTGGGCTATAGACAGCCTTCAGCAGTTAAAAAATCCTTGAGTGAGGGTAGTTATAATATTGGTGTTTTAATGCATGAAAAATATTTTGATAAATATGCTTCGTTTTATATGCAGATATATCAGCAGATAACTGTTAAGGCCGGGTTAAAAAACAGTTTCACTTTGCTCGAAACTGTAAATAGTGATATGGAAAGAGCCTTGGAAATGCCGAAAATAATTCAGGAGAAAAAAGTTCAGGGATTTATAGTGATAGGACGTCTTGATGACAAATATATTAAACATCTTGAGAAAAGTTCAAATATGCCTGTAATATATGTAGATTTCTTTAGTGATACAAATAAATGTGATGCAGTAATATCTGATAATTTTTATGGTGCATATACGCTTACAAGTTACCTTATTGAAAAGGGACATCGAGATATTGCATATGTAGGTACAGTTTTGTCTACGGCTTCTATAACTGATCGCTATCTTGGATATGTTAAAGCCTTAATGGAAAACGGTATAGCTATAAGAGATGATTGGAAAATAGATGACAGACATATTGAAACAGGAAAAGTTGATGAAGAAAGGCTTATAAAATTACCTGAAGATATGCCTACTGCTTTTTTCTGCAATTGTGATCTGGTCGCAAGTATGCTAATTCGTAAATTGCAGAATAAAGGATATAGAGTACCGGAGGATATTTCTGTTGTAGGATATGATAATTATCTTTATCCCGGACTATGTAATGTGAATATAACAACCTATGAAGTTGATATAAAGGAAATGGCAAGAAAAGCTGTAGATAATCTTATAGATAAGATAAAGGGAATAAAAGGCAGAGAAAGTGTCAGTATTATAGAAGGACATCTTGTTGAAAAGGACAGTGTAAAAAATCTGGTACTTTGATTATAAGAATGGAGTGTGAATTTGAAGAAATATACCAAAATACACAGGTTATCTGATAATAAATTTCTTAATCTTTTTAAGCTTGATGCACTTACAGATAAAGGAAGGGCTTTTGATTATTTTTTTGTTTCAAGAAGAAAAGAGGACAAAATAAAGCTTTTAACTAAGGATTTGTCGGCAGAGGGTGTAGTAATATATCCAATATTAAAGGACGAACCGGATAAGATAGTTATGATCAGACAGTACAGATATCCACTGGATGAATACATATATGAACTTCCGGCTGGGCTTATTGATGATGGTGAAACACCTCAGATGGCGGCTGTTCGTGAACTTAAGGAAGAAACAGGATTTGATTTTGAAATATATCAGGGAGGAAATCCTGCTTTTAGACGTCCGTTTTTTATGGGTGCCGGATTTACAGATGAGAGTTGCAATGCGATATTTGGATATGCAAAAGGTACTATTAGTCGTGATGACTTGGAGGATACAGAGACGATACAGGTACTTGTTGTTGATAAAACAGAGGCTGCGAGAATTCTTCGCGAGGAAAGGGTTTCACTAAGAGCAGCATATTTGTTGATTAATTTTGTTAATTCAGATGCAGCTTGTCCATTCAAATTTTTGGATTGAATCATCTAAAGGGAGATATTAAAGGATTATTTTGGTCGTGAAAACGATAAAGGAGAGAGAAATGTCATTATTCAATATAAAAAATTCTCAGTTATCACTGGAGATAGACTCGTTTGGAGCGGAGATAAAGTCATTGAAGAAAAATGCAACCCAAACGGAATACATGTGGAATGCAGATCCAAAATATTGGAAGAGAACATCACCTGTGCTTTTTCCAATAGTCGGAAGTCTGAAAAATGGAAAATATACATATAACAAAAAAGAATACAAAATGTCTCAGCATGGATTTGCAAGAGATATGGAGTTTGAACTTAAATCACAAAGTGAAGATGAAATAGTATTTTTATTAAAGGCAAATTCTGAAACACTTGCAAAATATCCTTTTAATTTTGCACTTGAGGTAGGATATAAGCTTGATGAAAGTAGTGTTATCGTTTCATGGAAGGTATGTAATCTTGACAGCAAAGAAATGTATTTCAGCATAGGCGGACATCCTGCTTTTATGTGTCCAATTGAAGAGGGGACAGATCAGACAGACTATAAGTTACTATTTGATACCAAAGATAATACTATTATTTCGTCTGAAATAGGTGAAAACGGAACACTTCTATTATGGAAAAAAGGTCTTGTACTTCATAATGGATATATGAATATCAAGGAGAATCTGTTTGATGATGATGCCCTTATTATAGAGAATAATCAGGCGCATAAAGTATCACTTTGCGATAAAGAGGGTAAACCATATATTTCAGTTAGCTTTGATGCTCCACTGTTTGGAATCTGGTCGCCAGCCAAAAAGAAAGCTCCTTTTATATGTATTGAACCATGGTATGGCAGATGTGATAAGTCTATCTTTTCAGGTGATCTTTCACAGCGTGAATGGGGTAATAAGCTGGCATGCAATGAGAACTTTTATGCAGAATATTCTATAAATATACTTTAAAATATAATGATGATAGTAATTGAAAGGGTGTAAATAAAATGATTACATATAGCGAAAAGGAAAGAGTTTTTAAACTTGATACAGCAAATACATCTTATATCATAGGTATTGTCGATGATGAGAATTTTATCGGTCATGTATATTATGGCAAAAAGCTTAAAGATATTGATGTCACATATTTGTTAAAAACATGGGAATATCCTTTTGTTCCTAGTAAAAATAACAGAGAAAGATGTTCTTTTTATGATCTGTTTCCTTTTGAATATCCAACAGGTGGTATGGGAGATTACAGAGAAAGCTGTTTTGAAGTTAAAACTGCAAGTGGTCATTTTGGAAGTATGCTTTCATATGTATCTCATGAAATTATAAATGGAAAACCGAAGCTTGAAGGTTTACCTGCTACTTTTGGAAATGAAGACGAATGTACTACTTTAAAAATTGTGTGTGAAGATAAGTATATTGGTATGCAGGTTGAACTTTTATATACTGCATTTAATGACACTGATGTCATAACAAGAAGCGTAAAAGTTATAAATACCGGAAAGGAACATTTTTATCTTACAAAAGTCTTTTCGGCATGTCTTGATATGGACAGGAAAGATTTTGATATGGTATCTCTTAATGGAAGCTGGGCAAGAGAGCGTCATATTCAGCGAAAAGCATTGGGATATGGTATTCAGAAGGTAAGCTCATTTAGAGGAGAATCAAGTCACCAGAATCATCCTTTTATAGCACTTGTTGACAGAAATACCACTCAGGAAAATGGCGAGATATATGCCATGAATTTTGTTTATTCCGGAAATTTCTGTGCACAGGCTGAAGTTAGCCAGTTTGATTATGTACGTATGTCCATGGGTATCAATACTCAGAATTTCTGTTGGAAACTTGAAAGTGGAGAAAGCTTTCAGGCACCGGAAGTAGTAATGGTATATACAGATAAAGGTTTTGACAGCATGACCCAGAATTTCCACAGGCTGTATAAGAAACATCTGATTCGTGGACAGTATAAGAATAAAAAGAGACCTGTTTTAATCAATAACTGGGAAGCAACCTACTTTGATTTTAATACAAAAAAGCTTCTCTCCATTGCGCAAGAGGCATCCAAATTGGGAATAGAAATGCTTGTTATGGATGATGGATGGTTTGGAAAGAGAAGTTTTGACAACTGTGCACTTGGTGACTGGAAGGTAAATGAAGAGAAGATAGAGGGCGGACTCAAAAACCTTGTAGATGAAGTAAATAAGCTTGGAATGAAGTTTGGTATATGGTTTGAGCCGGAAATGATTTCACCTGATTCGGATCTCTACAGGGCACATCCTGACTGGGCACTTGCAATTCCGGGAAGACCTGGTACAGAATCAAGACAGCAGTTTGTGCTGGATCTGACTCGAAAAGAAGTAGTGGATTGTGTTTACGAACAGGTAGCTTCGATACTTAGAAGTGCAAATATTGAGTATGTTAAATGGGATATGAACAGACAGCTTAGCAATATAGGAAGTTACGGACTGGAGGCTGACCGACAGGGCGAGATTTATCATCGTTATGTGCTTGCAGTATATGAAATGCAGGACAGACTTACTAAGGAGTTTCCTTATTTGCTTTTGGAAAACTGTTCAGGTGGTGGAGCACGTTTTGATCCGGGTATGCTTTATTTTAGCCCTCAGATATGGTGTTCTGATGATACAGATGCTATAGAGCGACTGGAAATACAGGAAGGAACGGCTCTTATTTATCCGCTTTCTACTATGGGAGCACATGTTTCTGACTGTCCAAACCATGCAGTTGGACGTGTGACACCGTTTGAGACTAGAGGTATTGTAGCTCTTGCAGGAACCTTTGGCTATGAGCTTGATGTGACAAGAATACCAAAAGAAGACAAAGATATGATACCGTCACAGATAGAGATGTACCACAAATATAATGATTTAGTCAGAGAAGGTGATTATTACAGAATAGCATCATACTCTCAGAATCATCAGTATGATTGCTGGCAAATTGTAAGTGAAGATAAGACAGAATCATTAGTAACATTTGTGCAGGTAATGAACAGGGCTAATTATAAATCAAGAAGAATTATTTTAAAAGGACTTGATGAAGATAAAAAGTATAAGGTAGTTTTTACAAACGTAAAAGATGTAGAGGATTGTGTGTATAGTGGTGATACCCTTACTAAAGCAGGTATCTTTATTCCAAATCCATGGGGAGATTTTAAATCAGTACTTATTCATATAACAGAGGTATAAAAATTCGGATGCGACGGCATCCGATTTTTTTATATCAGGAAATTGCGATAGCGTTAATCATTTAATCAAAAGGAGGAGCTTTGAAGGTTTTTAAAAAGTAAATTTCAAAAATTCAGACTTCCTTTTCTATATTTAAGAGGTGTGGTACCTGTCTTTTCTTTAAATAATCGGATAAAATGATTAGTATTTTCTATACCGACGGTCTGACTGATTTCTACTATCTTATCATCTGTAGTGCGTAACAGATGTTTTGCCTTATCAATTCTTACTTTATTAAGATATTGTATAGGTGTATGTTCATAATACTTTGCAAATTCCCTGCAGAGTCGATACTTATTTACCCGATATGATATTGCAATATCATCAAGACTATATTGTTCATAATAGTTGTTATCAAATTTTGAGCGCAAATCAATCAAATATGAAGGTATGTGACAATCATAATTATTCTCAAGTGTTGCTGCAATACATAAGTGTGAAAATAAATTGGTTATATCCTTTGAGCGAAGTATTCCATGTATTTCATCATCGATATAATTTTTTAGTATCTGCTCTAAATAAATCTGCGCATCAATGTTGGAACCAAGTCTGTAAATAATATTTCCCCTTTCATATATTTTATTAATGTAATAATCAAGAATGTGTGTATTAAAGAAACATATTGTGTATTCCCATATATTATGATTACATAACAATTTATGATATTTTCTGCAATCAATAATTGCAAGAGAGTCTTTTGTCAATTCTGTTTTTTCTATATGACTATCTGTGCTTTCTACAAATAATTGTCCTGCTCCTTTTGTAGTATGTATAAGACATATTGCGTTAATATTGGAAGCTTCATATGAAAATGATGATGGTACAGCTACGCTTTTATGACAGATCTCACTGGGTAACTGATAGTAATAATCAAATTCACTACTATATTCATAAGTAAAATATTCAGAAAGTGAAAAATGATTATTTGTACTGCTATTAATTAAATTACTAAAAAAGCAGGATGAAAAAGTTTTTTCTGACATAATATTCCTCATTTCTAATTTCTTTTCATACTATAAATAGTTTCTGCATAACGTAAGATAAACCAAACTTAAAATTAATTAAAAATTAATTTGCAAATCTGTTGTATCTTATATGTAGTATAAATTAAATAGGATCAAAATACAATATTTTAAAGTAAAATTAATTAAAATTTAACTTAAAACTGGAAATAACACTAAAGAACATACTTTGTATGTGATATAAGCAGATTAAAACCCTTGGTAAAAATATACAAAAATGCCCTAAAACAATTGTACAAATAGAAGAAATGATAAAAGAACACAATAAATGGATATAAAACGCAATTTTGAATGATGACTAATTTGTAAACTTAATTTAAACTAAACACAAGCTAATAAATGAGTTAGCCAAATTAAAACTTAATATAAATTTATTTTCGGGAGGTATTAATTATGAAGTTAAAAAAACTTATTGCACTAGGTATGGCAACAGTTATGACATTGTCATTAACAGCATGTGGTGGAGGTTCAAATGAGGTATCAACAACAAAGGATAGCTCAAATGACACAGTATCAAATGAGGCATCAACAACAGATACAAAGACAGAGGATGATACAACAGCAGAGGGATCAGAACTTACATATGCAAGTATCACACTTGGAGAAGATTATACAGATCTCACAGCATCAATTAAATGGATGCATCATAAGACAGACCGTGAAGAAGATGGAACAATACAGGCATATATAGATAAATTTAATGAGACATATCCAAATATCACAGTTGAACATGAAGGAATTACTGATTATGCAGAATCAGCATTGCTGAGACTTCCAATGGGAGATTGGGGCGATATAATGTTTATCCCTTCAATTGATATGGTTGATCTTGAGACTTATTTTTTACCATACGGTACAGTATCTGAGATGTCTGAGTTAGTAAATTTTGCAGACCAGTGGAAATATCAGGATATGTGTTACGGTGTAGGATATATGGGAAATGCACAGGGAGTTCTCTATAACAAAGCTGTATTTGAAAAAGCAGGAATCACAAAGCTTCCTACAACTCCTGATGAATTTATTGCAGACTTACAGCTTATCAAGGATAACACAGATGCTATTCCTTTATATACAAACTACGCTGCCGGATGGACAATGGGTGGTCAGTGGGATTCTTATCTTGGAGCAATCACAACAGGTGATACTACATGGTTAAACCAGAAGTTCACACATACTGCTGAACCATTTGCAAATGCAGGTGATGGAACAGGTGCTTATGCATTATACAAGGTTCTTTATGATGCAGTAGCAAATGGACTTATTGAAGACGACTATACAACTACTGACTGGGAAGGCTGCAAAGGCATGATCAACAGAGGTGAGATCGGTACAATGTTCCTTGGTTCATGGGCTATAGCTCAGATGAAAGCAGCCGGCGAAAATCCTGATGATATCGGATATATGCCATTCCCTATGACAATAAATGGAAAACAGTATGCAACAGCAGGACCTGACTATTGCTACGGAATTAATGCTAACACAGATAAAGACCGTCAGACAGCTTCAATGGTATTTGTTAAATGGATGGTTGAGGAATCAGGCTGGTGTGATTTTGAAGGTGGTTATCCTATTTCAAAGACAGCTCCAACTTCATTCGTATTTGATGGTGTTGAGATTGTAAACAATGACTCAGCTGCAGAAAGTGAAGCTGATCTTATGAATCAGATGAATGCAGAGAGTGAATTAAACTTCAATAACGGCGGAGATTCAAAGGTTATGAAGATTGTTGAAGATGCATCAGCAGGTGTAGCATACGACGATATCATGGCAGAGTGGACAAAGAAGTGGAATGACGCTCAGAGTTCATTAGGAGTAGAAGTTTTATATTAATTTGTTTTGGTTACTGAAATTTCACTTTAAAGAGGAGGAGATGGCTTTATGGCTACAACAGCAAC
>JAFPAQ010000196.1 GCA_017424235.1 Lachnospiraceae bacterium
AAGTCCATCCTGCTTAAGTTTAATACTATCTAATGTATCTGTATTAGCTTCTACAGCAAACATACGAACATTATTTTCATTTGTTACATAAGTTTTTGCACCATCGCAATTGTTTTCTACATTCCAATAATCAAGTCTGTCTGCACCCTGATTAAAGTCACTGTTATATACATGGTTACCATCCGGAAGAACTGTTTTTTCCTCTTGTTCTCCACTATGGTCAGCACCTTTTACTATTCTTACATTAGAAATATGAACTGTTGCATCAGAAGCCTGAGCGCCAAGGTTAAACTCAAGACGTCCGTTAGCATCTGTAGCATTTTGCATTGTAAATGTATATGTATATGTCTTTTTCTCTGTAGTAAGCTCTACTAATGTATCATTAAAATATCTGACATATCCATTATCCGGACCTGTAATACCAGTCTTCATAGTACGTGCTGAATCAGCATAAGCATCAAATGAAAGTTTATATTCACATCTGTTCTTCATAGGAATGTTTGGCTGTACAATCTGTACACTGTAATCTACAGTTCCAGCATTAGTAGTATAAATGTGAAGGGCATTATCTTTAATCTCTGCTGTAGCTTCTCCTTCTAATGCTGTAAGAAGATTCCATGCTTCATTCTCGCCCATTGCTGTGTCAGCAAAGTCACCATTTACTATATAGTTTCCAGTTTCATCAGGATCACGTAATATTACCTCTTTAATAGGTTTTTTGACATTTTCATCATAGCTGTCTTTCTGATATACTCTGACATAGTCAACTGTAAGACGTGCATTTTCCTCAAATCCTGTTGTATCATCCGGATTTCCTGGCCAGTTACCGCCTACAGCAACATTAAATATCATGTAGAATGGCTGATCATATGGAGCAGGATATGCAACCTCACCAAATCCCTGTTTTTTGGTAAACCAGTCATTCTGTTCTGCAACAAGCTTATCATCAACGAAGAACTTAATCTTTCCCGGTTCCCATTCGCATGCGAATACATGGAATTCATCTGCAAAATTGCCATCTTCTAATACTAAAGAACCCTGTCTTTCTGTATGTGGTTCACCAAAATGAAGTGTTGAATAAGACTTATTTGTCTGACTTCCAAGTACCTCCATAATATCAATCTCACCACATTTTGGCCACTGACCATAGAGATTTTCATCAGTTGGCATCATCCAAAATGCAGGAAGGAAGCCCTGTCCACTTGGAACCTTTGCTCTTGCCTCAAATCTACCATATTTATAATCATGTTTATTTTGTGTGTTTACACGACCGGATGTATATCCAGCATCAGTCTTTAATGCCTGAAGTACAAGCTTTCCATCCTCTACAAAAATGTTTTCCTCAGAATCAACATAAGCCTGAAGCTCGTTATTTACCCAGCCTGGATCATGAAGTTCTACATTCCAGTCATCTCTGTTAAATGTATCAAAGTTATCCTCCCACATTAAGTTAAATCCTTCGATTTCTTTTAATGTAGGTATTTCTTCCTGTATTTCATCGCCACAAACCGTACATCTCTTTGTCTTGATACCAGGAACAAATCTTGTAGGTTCTTTTGTTACAGTACCTTCATCATATATATGACTTACAGTTGATATTCTTTCTGTATAAGATAAATCACACATTGTACATTTATATTCTCTGATACCTTCATCTATACATGTCGGTTCTTTTATAACTGTGCCTGCATCAAATTTGTGATCAATAGTTGGTATTTGTTCTTCATATGCAAATTTACATTTTGAACATGTAAATTTCTTTGAACCTTCTACTATACATGTTGGCTCTTTAGTAACTGTACCTGCGTCAAAGCTGTGCGCACAATCAGTAACCTTAATATGACATGTTGTAGTTATTCCATTGGCAGTTGCCTTGATATCTGTTTCTCCTAATTTAATTCCCTTTACAACACCATTTGCATCTACAGTAGCAATCTTTGTATTCTTAGATGAGAATGTAACATTTTGTGATACACCAACAACATCATAAGCAAGTGCTTTCTTTTCACCCTTGTTAAGCGAAATTGCTGTTTCAGCAAACGCTAACTTTGTCTCTTTTACAGTAACAATACACTCAGCTGATACTCCATTTGCCTCTGCTTTAATAGCTGTGTTTCCAGCTGATTTAGCTGTTACTTTACCATTTTTAACTATCGCAACGTTTTCATCACTGCTTGTCCATGTCACTTTTTTGTTTGCACCCTGAACAGTAGCAGTTAATGTTACCGTATTACCTTTTCCTGTATATAATGTATAACTTGAATTGCTTAATTTAATAGTTGGTTCATAATCAAGAACCTTAACTAAAACTTCAGCAGTTTTTCCATTTGCCTTTAATGTTATCTTTGCTGTTCCAGCTTTAACAGCAGTAAGCTTACCTGTCTTATCTACCTTTACAACCTTTCTGTCCGATGATTTCCATGATACATTCTTTTTCTTACCAGCAACGTTATATTCAAGCTTGTACGTTTTCTCATCACCTTTTGTTCTAAGAACAACATTTGTGCTGAGAATCTCTGTCACGGTTTTTTCAACAATAACTTCGCATGTATCTTTTTCACCATCTGCTTCAGCAGAAATAATAGCTGTACCCGCACTCTTTGCAAATACTTTACCTTTTTCATCTACTGTTGCAACATTTTTATTACTGCTTGACCATATAACCTTTACATTTTTAGAGGCATTAGTTTTTAATTTAATATAATCTTCTTTTTCACCATCTGCGAATAATATTACACTCTCTTTGTTAATAGAAACAAGTCCTTTTACCACATTAACCTGGCACTCAGCTGATACTCCATTTGCAGTGGCTGTGATAACAGCCTTTCCTGTAGACTTACCTGTTACCTTACCATTCTTATCTACAGTTGCAATCTTCTTATCAGTGGTTGACCATTTTACTGATTTGCCTGTACCTGTTACTACCGGCTTAAGAGCAACTGTACTTCCTGTAGACTTTGTACTTAACTTTACATCTGAATAATTAAGTGTTATAGCTGTTTCTTTAACCGTAATAACACAGCTTGCCGTCTGACCATTAGCTGTAGCTGTAATTATAGCTGTTCCGGCTGATTTTCCTGTAACAATTACTTTTTCTTTACCCTTTTTATCTTTTTCTCTAGTAACAATCGCTACATTTTCATCGCTGCTCTTCCACTCAACAGCTTCAAGCTTTTTAGTCGCACCATTTGGTGTAGCCTTTAACTCAACTGTATTCTGTGAAGTACCACCATGATATATTGTAGCACTCTTTTTATTTATCTTTATTGAAGGATTAACTACTTCTACCTTGCAGCTTGCATAATCTCTGCCAACTCTCGCCTTAATAGTTACTTTACCCTTCTTTAATGCTTTAATTACACCTGTCTTTGAAACACTAACAATATTTTCATTGCTGGAACTCCAAACCTGTGACTTACTATTGAATTCATCATTCAAATCCAAATCAAATTCTTCTCCAATATTCAATTTGACTGGTGCATTACTTATAGCCATTTTTTCAGCAGCATACAATGTCAGGCTTGACAATGATAATACTGCAACCAATACAGTTATAAGTATCGCTTTTACTTTACCTTTCACTTTGTTTCCTCCTTAATATCTTATGTACTCTTGGAATCTTTTAAACAGATGCCTTTCTGGCTATATTTTCATGAAACTGCTTCTATTTTCTCGTCGTACACACCGTGTACGCACT
>JAFPAQ010000197.1 GCA_017424235.1 Lachnospiraceae bacterium
AAATCTGCTAACTGTCTTATTATAGCTTCTGTGCCGGCTTTTTTATCAAGAACTGCATCATTATCAGTTGTAAGAGCTTCAATATTTTCTAAATCAGAATTAAAGCCTTGTGCCTGACCATTTCCACTCAGATTATCGTTACCTGATTCTGTACTCTTATCTGAATCAGCCTCTGAATCATCAGTTTTACTAATTTCGACAGTTGTGTCATTTTGGGTTATACCTTCAGTACTGTTCTTTTCAATATTTAATGATTTTGAATTTATATCTTCTGACTCTTTCGTTTCAAAAGCCTTTACCTCTGAAACAACTTCAAAATCATTCTCTACTTTATTTTCAACAGCCATGTCTATAATATCTGTGTCCTCAGTTTCAACTACCTGATCAATTTGCAAATCCTGTGTTATATCTTTGTCAAACAGTTCTATTGGAACATCCAAGCCCTCAAGAATACTTTCCTTTTCCAAACCGGTTTTACTTACAAGTTCATCTAATATTGTTTCAACAGATGCTGTAAGCTCCTGTAATGAATTATACATATTCTCGTCTGCAATAAATCCAATAGTTGATTCTTCACCTGATAAATCTGCAACTAACTGTGCAATTTTTTCAGGATTGATAAGATCAATTGATGTCATTTCAAGGTTCTGCATTGATTCCTGTATCTGAACATCTTCTACTCCAAGAACCTGCCTTATCTGCTGTAAGATAAGTTCTAACGCATTTACAATATCTGCTTCTTCCTGCTTATTAAAAATAATATTATCCAGCTTATCGATTAAAGATACATCATCTGTAAGCTTTTCATCTAAAACATTTATTGTATCCTGCTCTTTTACATTATCTGAACCAGCTTGTTCAATATCTGTTTCTTCTACATCTTTTTCATCAACACATTCTTTAGATTCTTCTGCACTGTTTTTTTCTTGTGATTCTAAATTATCCTCAGACTCTTTGACATCTGAAATACTATTGTTCTCTTCATCATTACGATCAACTTTATTTTCTGATTTGTTTTTTACACAATCATCTTTTCTGACATCAATGTCACAAATTTTTCTACTTGATTCTTCTGAATTAACAACCTCACTCAGTGTCTTACTAAAATCGTTCATTGAACTGTTTGTTGATTTCCGAGTTTGAAAAAACATTTTTGAATCATTAGTCATATCCACACCACCAATGGTTGTGCCCATGTTTTATCCTCCTTTCTACTACACATTAATTTTTTTGTAACTGTAAAGAATCAGCCCTCAGCAGTTACAGAGTTGGTATTTATGCAAGAAATTGCCTGAATTTTATATTTTTTCAGACAATTTCATGTATACATAATATATATCGGTAAATTTATTAAAAATCTTAATAGTTTGGATTCATTATTTTGGTAATCCTTGCTGCTACTGCCGGATCCATAGCCCCCATGATAGCTCCTCTGGTAGAAGAATCAAGATTTTTCAGTATTTCAGCCGCAAGATCAAGATTATCAGTCATAGAACCTAAAATCGAAGCAGCTTCAGATGCCTGCATGTTACTAAATGTAGAAACATAGTCTTTCATCTTCTTATTTACAGCTTCTGTCTGAATAACCTGTTTATAAAGTGCTTCTGCAGTAGTTGGATCCATTTCTTCATAATATTTTCTGTATTCGTCAGCACCCGGACCATTTTCTGCATATACTACTTCTTCATAAAATTTTTCTTTTATCTGCTGAAATGCTACCTGATTTTCTTCGAATGTTTTTAATCTCTCTACCTCTTTTTTAAGGGCATCGATCTGACTGGCATAAGTCTCGTTTGTATTTTCGCTCATATCAAGCTTTTTCTCAAGACTTTCAATCTTTTCAACTGCTTCTCTAAGGCTCTTATATCCACCATAAGCATTCTCATTCTGATTTTCTGTCGCTGTATCTGATGGCAAAATCTTATTTACTACAGGAACATCCTGCAAAATTGGTTTTAGCACATTTGAACCAAATCCACCAACATCCAGTTTGACTAACAGACATATTATGCCTAACCATATAATAATGATAAATATGGTAACTACTACAACTGAAGCATTTGTACCATCTATCTGTTCATCTAATTCCTTTTCCTGTTTTTCTAATTCCTTTGCTCTTTTTCTGGCTTCCTTTTTCTGGTCCTTCTGCTCCTTCTTAAACTGCTTCTGACTTTCTTTAAGCGTTTTTAGCTGCATTTCCGGAGAGTCCGGACTAAGATTCTGTTCTGCCATTTACAATTCCCCCATTCAAGTCAAATCCTATTTACCCCATTGCTTTTTGCTGCATGACTTTTTGTCCATGAGTGTATGTAGTAAGCTGGTCTATTTCCATACTCTCATTTGCCTGCTCTTCTTTGAGAAATTCCTGAAAAGCACTCTCTTTTAGCTTTTCATGCGCCTTTCTCTCAACCATAACCTGCTGCAAAGCAGTTCTGGCCTTTTCGACTAATTTTCCTGCCTTATTAACCTCTATATTCTGGGCTTTTATATATTCGTCCATTTTCATTACAGCCATTTTATTTTCCCGAATCTTTCTGACATCTATAAGTTCCAGCCTAAGCCTCACTCCCTCATCAAGATAAAATTCTTTTTTCTGCTGTAAATCAAATAGCTTCTGTTTTTCAGCTTCAAGTTTCATATTGGCTTCGGCAAAATCCTGCTTCGCCCTATTCTCCAGCTTCTCCTTGACATCAAGTATTCCCTGCATTTTATAACGAAAAACTGCCACTCGTCATCCCTGCCTTTTTTACACACAATTACATTGACTGCAACTAATCAAGAAAACAGCCCCTGTAAAATATTAATGGTTTCATCAAAATCAAATTTGTCTTCTGTAGATTGAAGCAAAAACTCATTTACTGAATCAATTTTATTTATTGCATTATCAATTCCGGGATTACTTCCCTTTTTATATGCACCAATATTTATAAGATCCTCTGCCTCATTATATGTTGCCATTATATTTTTCAATTTACCTGCCGCAGCTTTGTGTTCTTTTGACGCTATCATAGACATACATCTTGAAATACTCTGCAAAACATCAACTGCCGGATAATGATTCTTATTAGCAAGCTTTCTGGTAAGCATTATATGTCCATCCAATATACTTCTTGCTGTATCTGTAATTGGTTCATTAAAATCTTCACCATCAACAAGAACTGTATACAGACCTGTAATCGATCCCTTGTCTGCGCAACCTGCTCTTTCAAGCAATTTGGGCATCTCGGAATACACACTGGGTGGATATCCTCTTGTAACAGGGGGTTCACCACTTGCAAGACCTATCTCTCTTTGAGCCATTGAGAATCGTGTAAGTGAATCCATCATAAGAAGAACATCCTTACCCTGATCCCTAAAATATTCTGCAATTGCTGTCGCTGTCTTTGCTGCGGTTTTACGTTCAAGTGCCGGTCTGTCGGAAGTAGCAACTACTACAATTGAACGCTTCATACCTTCTTCACCAAGGTCACGTTCTATAAATTCCCTGACTTCTCGACCACGCTCACCTATAAGTGCAATAACATTTATATCTGCTTTTGTATTTCTTGCAAACATACCCATAAGTGTTGATTTACCAACACCGGAACCTGCAAAAATACCAATACGCTGTCCTTTTCCTACTGTAATAAGTCCATCAACTGCTTTTACCCCAAGCGGAAGCACTTCATTGATAATCTTACGACTCATTGGATCAGGTGGTGGTGCATCTAACGGATACCTCTTTGAAGATACAGAATCAGGAATAAATCCATCAACACATCTTCCAAGGCCATCCAATGTTCGTCCCAAAAGGCTCTCTCCTACCACAACGCCCAAAGGATAGTTCATATTTTCTACTATACAGCCAAGTCCTATACCCTCTGTCTCTTCATATGGCATTAACAATGTCTTCTTATCTTTAAATCCAACTACCTCAGCCAATATGCTCTTTGTCTTATTGGTGTCTGTGTATATCTTACACATATCTCCCATCTTGGCATCCGGACCTGCAGATTCTATCGTAAGACCTACTACATTTGCAACCTTCCCAAGTTTCTTATAAAAAGTTTTATTAACCACTGCCTTATACTTTTCAAAGGATATATTTGTTTCCACTATAAAATCTCACCCCTAATACATATAGCATAGACCCTCTCATAGTCTATTTCGGCTGATATGCCAAAAGCCTTAACTCCTCATTAAGTGCTTCAAGCTGTGTTCCAAGACTACAGTCAAATACACCATTTCCTGTCTCTACCATACATTCATTTCTGGATAGAGTAGCATCCTCTATAAGTTCTATTCCATCTATTGAAAGACTTGTACCCTTTACAAGCTCTTTCTTCTGCATACTTACAAACGGATAGTCTTCTTTTGAAATATGTACAAGAAAACCCTCTGTTGCTTCCACATTTCTCAATGTATTTTGAATTAAATAGACAATAAGTTCTCTGTAATTCTTAAGACTAACATGAAAAATGTGTTCATATATTTCTGTAAGTGTTTCTATAAATCTCGGTTCTAATTCATCAAGCTTCTGTTTGTATTCTGCCTCAATATTTGCAATCTTAAGCGTAGCATCTGCAAAAATTTCCTGTCTCTGCTCATCAACACTATTAAGGCCTTCCTGATGTCCTTCATTATAGCCTTGCAGTTTACCCTGCTCATATCCTTCAGAATATCCTGCCTGTCTGCCTTCTTCTATCGCATTGAGCCTTTGCTGTTCTATTTCTGCAATCGCCTCCTGCTTCATTGCCTCAATCTGTGCATATGCCTCATTTATAAGTTCTTCACTTTGAGAAACTGACTGTTCCTCCGGCATTTCATCAGAGAACATATCCCGCTGCGAGTCCGGTATTCCATCATATTCTCCATAAACTTCGCCACTGTCAACAAGTTCTGATACTCTTACCGCATCAAGTCCCTGCATAAATCCATCTGCAAAGCCCTCATCCTCGCCAAGCTCAGTAGCAAGCTTTGTCGCCATTTCTCTCAGCTTCTGTTCAGCAAGAGCGTTAGAATCTATAATTCTTGTCTCAGCCGGGTTAACATATACCCAGCCGGACTTTAATACACCACCTTTAGACAACGATCTCGTCACCTCCACCACGAGAAATAACAATTTCTGCTGAATCTTCAAGTTTTCTAATAATATTAACAATCTTCTGCTGAGCTTCCTCAACATCCTTCATTCTTACAGGTCCCATAAATTCCATATCTTCTTTTATCATCTCTGCAAGACGTTTTGACATATTATTAAAGATTGCAGCCTGTACTTCCTCAGTTGAACCTTTACAAGCAATTGCAAGGTCATTGTTATCTACATCTCTAAGCACACGCTGAATAGCACGGTCGTCGAGAAGCAAGATATCCTCGAATACGAACATCTTCTTTCTGATTTCGTCTGCCAATTCCGGTTCCTCCACCTCGAGAGTTTCCATAATGTGCTTTTCTGTTCCGCGGTCAACAGTATTAAGAATTTCAACAACTGCATCTACACCACCAATAATAGTGTAATCCTGATTTACAAGTGATGACAGCTTAGATTCAAGTACTCTTTCCACTTCCTTTATTACATCCGGACTTGTTCTGTCCATTGTCGCAATTCTTCTTGCAACATCAGCCTGCTTCTCAGGTGTAAGTGCACCAAGTATTGTAGCCGCCTGTCCTGATGAAAGATATGATAAGATAAGTGCAATTGTCTGTGGATGCTCATCCTGGATAAAGTTGAGAAGCTGTGATGCATCTGTCTTCTTTACGAATTCGAAAGGCTTAACCTGTAATGAAGCTGTAAGTCTTCCAATAACATCCATTGCTTTTTCTGTTCCAAGAGCCTTTTCCAAAAGTTCCTTTGCATATCCAATACCACCTTCGGCAATATACTGCTGTGCAAGGCAGACCTCATAAAACTCATTAATAACTTTTTCTTTTATCTTAGGTGTAACACTCTTTGTATTAGCTATTTCGAGTGTTAAATCTTCTATTTCTTCTTCATTTAAATGTTTAAATACCAGTGCGGATTTTTCAGGTCCTAACGCAATCAGTAGGATTGCTGCCTTCTGTATTCCCTTAAGTTCCGTTTTTTCTGACATTGCTATAACCCCCAATTCTCATCAAGCCAGTTTCTTAAAAGTGTAGCAACTGCCTCAGGATTTTCCTCCACAAAGGTTTCTATCAGCTTCCTTGCTTCAGATTTCTGTTCTAATTCAATATTTTCAAGCTCCTCCATCTGTGTGGACTGTAATAAGTCCTCAACCATGAGTTCTTCTTCCTCTTCAACCTCTTTCTTTGTTCTGAGACTCATAATCACAACAAATGCAAGAAGTGCAAGAATAATAATGATAAGAACAATTTGCATTATATCTTTAACAGATACTTTTTCTTCAATTGCATCAATAAACTGTACTTCCTCATATGCTACAAATGTGACATTTTTACTTGGCACACCGGTAGCTGTGGATACCATACTTATAAAATCAGAATCTATATCAAGCTTTGTACGTGTTGCATTCGCAAGCTTATATTCTTCCCATGTTATTCCATCTAATAATCCCTGAAGTGCAACGTCCTCCTGTTTTACGATTTTATATTTAACAGCTGCTACAGATATTGAACATCCATTATAATCTATTGTACCTGTCGCATCTGTTGTTTCAGTTATCTTCTCATTTGGAAGATAGTCGCTTTTTCTTTCATATGTACTTGTATTTGTATTGGTAGAATTATCTATATCATATCCTGTTTCTGAGTTTGAATCCGTACCCGGAACTCCACCTGAATTATCACTTGCATTAGATTGATATACCTCTTCATGTGACAAAACTCCCTGCTCCTGACCTTCCGCAGGTGTATAATCATGCTGAACAGTTTTTTTCTGTGAAAAATCCATTGCAACATTTGAAGCAACCTCAATCTGATTAAATTCATTTGTTCCCAGGAGTACTTTTCTTACCTCCTGTTTAAACAATGTCTCTGCTTCCTGCTTTAACATCATCATTGTATCTGCCTTTCCAATAGCTGAGTAATCCTCTTCTATCGGAAACCAAATACGTCCACTTACATCAGTAATCGTAATATTATCAGTTGTATCGTTTCCCAAACCTGTAGCAACAAATCTTGCAATTGCAGAAGCATTATCCTCTGTAAATTCTGCATCTTCTGCGAATTCCAAAAGCACGCTTGCATAGGTTTCCATCTTCTGTGCAATAAGTGTTCCATTATCTTCAGGAATAGTAAGATTTACAGATGCATTAGCTACTGCCTGCATACTCTTTAAATCTTCCTCCATCTGTGATTCAAGATATACGCGGTAGCGTTTCTGTTTGTCAGCCTCTGTTGTCGAAAAGCTGCCTGTAAGCACATCATCAATAGAATATGCTGCTGTTGGAATATTATTTGCTCCAAGCAAAAGCTGTGCATCTGATTCCTGTTCTTTTAATATTGTAAAATTCAATCCATTAGATGAAATATTGTAATCAAGGCTGTTTGATTCCAATAAATCCCTGATTTGTGAAGCCTCCTTAGTTGATTCACAAGTAACTAATGGTATATATTGCTTTCTGTTAAGCACCGCTACTAAAATTGCTATAGCTAATAATGCTGCAACCCCCACACAGATTATCAGTGTTTTCTGCTTTGGTTTAAATTTGTTCCACCACTCCTGGAATCTATCCCAAATCTTTTTACCAAATGCTAATATTTTGTCAACCATTTTAAGTTTTCTCCTTTTTACAAAACCCACAAGACCAAAAACAAATCAATATTTTCAGTCCTGTAAATATTCCCCTAAACTCAGACTAAACGGACTGCTTCGTACTGCATACTCTCACAATCCTAACAAATCTTATTAAATAACCCTAAAATATCAAATCTGTATCTGCATAATTTCTTTGTATGCATCCAAAAGCTTATCTCTGAGAGCAACTGTATACTCAAGTGCTGTCTGCGCCTTTCCCACTGCCACAGTCAGATCATGTGTATTTTCTGTAATTCCCATCATCCACTTTAATTCTTCATTCTCCATATTTGATAATGCATTATTAGTTTCTGTGATATTTCCGACCGCCGAGTTAAAAATAGAGCTAAAAAGATTTTCTTCCTTTCCTGTATTTTCAGACTCTGATGTATTATTTACTGCATTTTTCACTGCATTTGAGCTGATATTATATAAACTGTTGATATCATTTGCTGCTGTAATTTTCATTTTTATCCCCCAAATAATATTTTTCAAATAAGATTAATAAATAATAAGTTAATAAATGGATGATTACCAATTCATCTCAAGTCCTTTAGAGGCTATTGCTTTTGTAGCTTCAAATGCTGTTTCATTTGCCTCATATGCACGGCTGGCATCTATCATGTTAGTCATTTCCGTAATTGTATTCACATTTGGATAATGCACATATCCATTCTCATCCGCATCCGGATTTTCAGGTTCATATGCCAATACTTCTTTTGTCCAGGTATCCTCATATACTCCGCTGACTTTAACTCCTTTACCCGGAACAGATAACGCTGCTGAATTCGTACATCCCAAAGGACGTCCACTCAAATTGCTAAATGCTGTATCCAACATATGTGAAAAATTTCTGTTTTTCGCATCAGTCTTTTCCTGAAAAGTAACTACTTTTCTCACATACGGACCACCATCTTCGGTTCTTGTAGTGTTTGCATTAGCCATATTCTGTGAAATAATGTCCATCCTGAAACGCTCTGCTGACATTCCCGATGCACTGATGTCAAAAGAATCAAAAATTCCCATTTATATTCCCCTTTCTTAATACCGGCACTCTATATTTATTTTTTACTTTTTATTTCATAACCATTTTCATATTTGAAAATTCTTTATTTAACAATGACTGCATACCATTGTATTTTATCTGATTCTTTGCAAGAATCGCACTTTCATTATTTATATCTACATTATTTCCGTCATACCTGAAAGATAACTCCTCATAATCTGTATATATCTCAGGTGTTAATGCCTCCAAATCAAGATTCTTCACTCTTGAATCTATTGTATTCTGGCTGGCATGGGTAAAAGCATGTTTCAGTTCTGTCTCAAACCTGATATCTTTTCTTTTATATCCCGGTGTATTAACATTTGCAATATTACTATTAATGATATCATTTCTTGTAGCAGCTGCATCCATTGATGTATGCAGTACATTCACATAATCATAAAGTCCTGAATTAAACATATCTTCCCCCACATTCCTCCGATTAACGGATAACTATAACTATTCCCTCTAATTTTCACGTAAGTATATTAATTGACATAATATACTCTTTTTCTTATTCTATTATAGTTTATTTTCAGATTATTTCAAGTACTATTTTTGTTATTTCTGTAATATTATGTAAATTTGACAATAAATATTATGTAAATTAGGACAAATTGATAAAAAAAACGGATGCTGGCGCATCCGTTTCCAAAAAGCAAAGCTTTTTGATTAAATTATTTACATTATTGCAATTTCCTATAACATAAAAAGAGTCTATGCTATGCATAGACTCTTTTTTTATCATAATTATTTATTAAGCTGTCTCTTAAGAGCTTCAACCTCTTCAAACACTACATCATTAAGAACCTTGATATATGTTCCCTTCATTCCTGAAGAACGTGACTCAATAACTCCCGCACTCTCAAATTTGCGAAGTGCATTTACAATTACGCTTCGAGTAATACCAACTCTGTCAGCTATCTTACTTGCTACAAGAATACCTTCTGTACCATTTAACTCATCAAATATATGAGTGATAGCTTCCATCTCTGAGAATGATAATGTAGAAATAGCCGACTTTACAACTGCAACTTTACGATTTTCTTCTGCACTTTCCTCGCTGACTGCTCTAAGCATTTCAAGACCTACAACTGTAGTACCATATTCACAAAGAATAATATCATCAATATCATACTGTTCATCGCATTTATAAATAAACAATGTACCTAAACGCTCGCCCGCGATTTCAATTGGAGTAATAATTGCCTGAAATTTACGTACGTCTGTACTTTCAAAACCTAATGTAGTTAAATTTACATTCTCTTTTGTCGAAAGGACTCCCAAAAGTCTCTCATTTAACATTGGATCAATAAATCCACCAACATTATCTTCAACTAATTCCTTTAATTCTTCAACACCTTCACAAGTGCCTACGCCTAATACTTTACCTTTTCTACTAATCACCAAAACATTTGAATTAACAATATCACGCATTACTTTGCATATATCATTAAAAACAACCTTACTGGAATTATTATTGTGTAAAAGTTTCCCTATTTTTCTTGTTTTGTCTAACAATTGTACACTACTCATAGCAAACCTCCAAGTTTTTCTGATTGGTTGAACCTATTCCGGCAAAGCTCAACAATAATATCTAAATCCCCACAGAAAAATTCCCTTTATAGTATGGATTTTATCATACGATTTCACATTTTTCAATAGCAATAACCGATATTTCAAGAATACTTTATAATTTAATTTAATTGCATAATAATTTCTGAATAGTTACAATTTTAATGACTATTAACCAGTTTATTAAATATCCGTTTCTTATTAGACATTTTTTACAAAACCACACTGTTCATCAGCACATACAATTTTATTCCCTTTAACTAACATTATACCGCCACATTTTTCACAGCGTTCCTTTGCCGGCTTCTGCCATACCATAAAATCACAATCCGGAAGAGCCTCACAACCATAATATCTTCTACCTTTTTTAGTCTTCCTAACAACAATATCCTTACCACATTTCGGACATGCCACACCTATTTTTTCAAAATAGGGTTTTGTTGATTTACATTCCGGAAATCCCGGACATGCAAGGAACTTTCCATGCGGTCCATATTTTATTACCATATTTCTTCCACACACATCGCAGACCTCATCAGACACTTCATCTGCAATCTCGACTTCATCGAGTTCTTTTTCAGCTCGTTTAACCGCAGCATCAAGGTCCGGATAGAAATTAGCCACTACTGTCTTCCAGCTAACCGTACCTTCTTCGACTTTATCGAGAAGTGCCTCAAGATTGGCAGTAAAATTAACATCAACAATCGATGGAAAGGCGTCCTTCATCATATTATTCACAACTTCTCCAAGTTCAGATACATAAATATTCTTTTCTTCTTTTATTATATATCTCCTCGCAAGAATTGTTGTAATTGTTGGTGCATAGGTACTCGGACGTCCAATTCCAAGTTCTTCCAATGCTCTTACAAGTGATGCCTCAGTATAATGTGCAGGTGGCTGTGTGAAATGCTGTTTAGGATCAAAGCTGTCAAGCTTAAGCTCTGTATCAACTGAAATATCCTTAACAATCCTGTTTGATTCAGTCTTCTCCTCATCCTCTTCACGATATACACTCATAAAGCCATCAAACAATACCTTCGATGCTGCAACTGTAAATCTATGCTCATTGGCATCTATCTTAATTGAAGTTGTTTCATATTTTGCACTTGTCATACGACTTGCAACAAATCGCTTCCAGATAAGCTGATAAAGCCTGAATAAATCTCTGCTCAGGGACTCCTTTAGCAATGCAGGTGTATTACTTATATCTGTTGGTCTTATAGCTTCATGTGCATCCTGTATTTTCTGTTCCTTTTTCTTTTCAACATTCTGTACTTCAGCATATTCTTCGCCATAATTTTCAGAAATGTACTTTTTAGACAGTTCAACAGCTTCATCAGATACTCTTGTTGAATCTGTACGAAGGTAGGTTATGATACCAATTGTACCTTTTCCTTTTATTTCTACACCTTCATAAAGCTGCTGTGCAAGACGCATTGTCTTCTGTGTTGAAAAATTCAATACTTTACTTGCCTCCTGCTGAAGAGTTGATGTTGTAAAAGGCATCGGTGGTTTTTTGATTCGCTCACCTTTCTTTATATCAGAAACCTTGAAACTTGCAGACTCAAGTTCAGCTAAAACAGCATCCATTTCCTTTTGAGATGCAATATTAACTTTTCCATCAGCATTTCCATAATATTTTGCGATTAATGGTTTTTTCTCTCCACTGATATTAAAAGCCGCTTCCAGTGTCCAGTATTCTTCCGGAATGAATGCATTAATTTCATCTTCTCGGTCACATATTATTCTCAATGCAACAGACTGCACTCTTCCAGCACTAAGACCTCTTTTTATCTTTGTCCATAAAAGAGGCGAAATTCTATAACCAACCATTCTGTCAAGCATACGTCTTGCCTGTTGTGCATCCACAAGACTCATATCAATTTCTCTTGGATTTTTTAATGACTCTTTGACTGCATTCTTGGTTATTTCATTAAAGGTAATTCTATATACTTTTTTTTCCTCAAGCTTCAATGCCATATAAAGATGCCATGAAATAGCTTCTCCCTCTCGGTCAGGGTCAGTCGCAAGATATATTTTTTCAGCCTTTTTTACTTCTTTACGAAGCTTCGCAAGTATTTCACCCTTTCCTCTGATGGTAATATACTTAGGCTCATAATCATTATCCGCATCAAAACCCAACTGGCTTTTAGGCATGTCTCTTACATGTCCATTACTTGCCAGCACTTCATAATTAGTTCCTAAAAACTTTTTTATAGTTTTAACTTTTGCGGGTGACTCCACTATCACTAAATACTTTGCCATATAGCTACCCCTCATCAATCATTATTATCAAAAAATTGTAATCGTGAAACACTATACACCAAATTGTACGTATATGCAAGCAAATTTTTTGTATTTTCAAATTTTAATATTCCATTATTCTCTGATACAGTCCTGAAACTCTTTTGCATACTCCTTTCAATTCAAGCTCAAGAAGTCCCTGACATACAAATGGAATACTTATATCTTTATATCCGTCCTGTCTTTGTCGAAAGGCAGAAACTATATCGTCCTGCGTTTTAGGATACTCTGTCACAATATCAAGTATAACTGCTGCTATATCTGTAAGCTCCGGCAATTTATTTTTCTTACAGATTGCTTTGCCTGCGCTTGTATCTATCTTCCACCCCATATCCGTAATAATATCTTCCGGGGTAAGTGCAATTCCTGCTCCTTGTCTCAAAAGCCTGTTACAACCCATACTCAGATTATCTGTACATCTCCCCGGAACAGCATATACATCACGTCCTTGTTCTAATGCCATATCAACTGTTATCAGTGTACCGCTCTTTTCTTTGGCTTCAACCACCAATACTGCATCCGACAAAGCACTTATGATCCTGTTTCGCATTGGAAAAAGTGAAGCCTTGGGTGGCATACCCGGTGTATATTCCGAAATCACCCCTCCGTTTTCAATGAGCTTATAATAAAGCTCCCTATTTCCCCTGGGATATATTACATCTACCCCACAACCAAGTATTCCATAAGATTTACCACCGGCTTTTATAGCAGAGCGCTGTCCTATACCGTCAATTCCACTTGCCATTCCACTAATCACATTTATCTTTCTCTGTGCAAACCTGCTGCCAAAAAAATCTGCCATGCACCTGCCATATTCACTATAATCCCTTGATCCGATTATTGCCACAGCAGGAATATCATTTTCAGGTAAACTGCCTAAATAGAACAGACCAAAAGGCGGATCTGAAATATTCTTTAATTTTTCCGGAAAATCTTCAGCTAATGAATATGTATATTTTATTTCCTTGTTATAGATATTTTCCAGTATTTTATCAGGAAAATTTTCTTCCTTATGCTTTTTCCAATATACTAATCCTTTGTCTCCAATAATATTCCTTATCATTTCATCATTAAGGTCATATGTTTCCTTTGCATTACCGGTACAATTTAAAAGCTTATATTTTGTAACTCTCCCAAATCCCTGAATAGTATCTAACCAGCAAGCATATTTTAATTCATCAAAATCTGTTTTTTTCATTATTAATCATGCCTTTCTAATACTATTCCCAATATTTACTGTCATTCATTCTATAACATACAGCCTCTGTAAGATGTGTATCATTTATTTTATCTGATCCATCAAGGTCTGCTATTGTTCTGGCTACCTTTATTATCTTATGATATGCTCTTGCTGAAAGATTCATCATATTAAATATCTGTTCCATCATTTCCTGCTCTTTACTTCCAAGCGGACAATATTCTTTTATATCTCCTGCTCCAAGTTCAGCATTAAATCTGTATCGTGTACCTTTATATCTACGATTTTGTATTTCCCTTGCCTGCATGACTCTTTGCTTGATCTGACTGCTGCTTTCATTTTTCATATCAGCGGATAACTGTTTTATATCAACTCTCGGTGCTTCTATAGTAACATCTATTCTATCCAAAATAGGTCCTGATATTCTTGATAAATATCTCTTTACCTCTGCATCTGTACAGGTGCACTTATTTTTATCAGGAAAATATCCACAAGGGCAGGGATTCATTGCTGCTGCAAGCATAAAATCAGCAGGATACACAAAGCTTCCATAGGTTCTTGCTATATGTATTTTTTTGTCCTCGAGTGGCTGTCTGAGTATTTCCAGTGCATTTCTTCTAAATTCGGGAAGCTCGTCCATAAAAAGGACTCCGCGATGTGCTAAAGATATGACTCCGGGTTTGGGAATCCTGCCCCCACCCGCAAGTGCCTGTTCTGAAATTGTATGATGAGGATCTAAAAATGGTCTTTTGGTAATCAGTGCTTTCTTTTCATCAAGCATTCCTGCTACACTGTAAATCGTGGATACTTCAAGTCCCTCATCCATTGTAAGATCCGGTAAAATACCGGGAATACGTTTTGCTATCATAGTCTTTCCAGCACCGGGTGGACCTATCATCAATATATGATGAAACCCCGCTGCTGCAATTTCAACTGCACGCTTAACATTTTCCTGACCGTTAATATCTGCAAAATCGACCTCTGATAAATTATCCTCCAAAATATCCATTATTGTCTGTTTTGCAGGTGGAATCATCAGGCTTTTCTCTGTTTCATCTTTATTCAGATAATCAATTGTTTCCTGAAGATCATGTACTCCTATTATTTCAATATTATCTATAATTGCCCCTTCTCTCACATTGGCAACAGGAATTATGCACCTTTTAATTCCCTCTTCTCTGGCTCTTCTTACTATAGGTAGGACT
>JAFPAQ010000198.1 GCA_017424235.1 Lachnospiraceae bacterium
CCTGACGCTTCTCCTGCCGCCACCATATTTACCATCAGCTCCGGAAATATCTTTGGGTGATCACCCAAAGCCTGTGCAAGAGTATCTCCTTTTTCGATACCTATACGTACCTCACGTATTGCATCCTTAAGCCTTTTATTCTCTGTCTGCTCATATAACATTCTAAGTGTCTCAAGGATAGTTACACCAGCCTTATTCATACTTACAAACTGACGGCACATTACACTCAGATCCCTTGCAGTCGGATAACCGCCAATCTGAATATTGATATCCTGTGTCAGCAGGCTCTGTGGTTTTACATTTACCACTGTTAACCCCTGCTGCTTTAGTTTGTAGATTACATCAGCTTCTGTTGATGCCTCGACACTTCCTTTTACTTCTTTACCTAATTTATTTATGGCTTCATAGCTAAACTGTGACATATTTGACCAAGCCTTTCTTTTCATCTGCATTTTGTTTCAGCTGCATCCTGCCTGTTTATGTATCCAGAGAAATCTTCATTACCTCCTGGAAGGATGTCATTCCCTTTACAACATACTCAGAACCACTTCGTCTCAAGGTTCTCATACCCTCTTTTATGGCATACTTTTTGAGTACATCAGCTCCCATTCTCTTACTTATTATCTGTTTAAGAGTAGGTGACATTCTCATGATTTCATATACACCTATTCGTCCCTTATAGCCTGTATTATCACATTTGGAGCAGCCACAAGGTTCATATATCGTAACCTCTTTATCCACAGGTATTCCCATAAACTCCTTCTCCTCAGCAGTTGCAGGCTTTGGCTGCTTGCATTGCGGACAAAGCCTTCTGACCAGACGCTGTGCAATAACTCCGATTACTGAATCGGCAATAAGATAGGACTCTATACCCATATCTTCCAATCGTGTTATTGTACTGGCAGCAGAGTTTGTATGTAGTGTGCTTACAACAAGATGTCCTGTGATAGAAGCCTGTACAGCTATTGCAGCAGTCTCATGGTCTCTGATCTCTCCGATCATGATTATATCCGGGTCCTGTCGAAGAATTGACCTTAACGCCGAAGCAAAGGTAAGGTCTGCCTTGACATTTACCTGTACCTGATTTATACCATCGATATTTGCCTCTACAGGATCCTCAACTGTAATGATATTAACATCGTTTGTATTAAGTTCACTTAATGCTGTATAAAGAGTAGTTGACTTACCACTACCTGTAGGTCCTGTAACCAACAGTATTCCATGTGGATTTTTTAATATTGAATCAAACTGCTCCAGTTCATAAGGTTTGAGTCCTAACTGACTCTTTTCCCTTGTAAGTGCCATCTTGGCTGTAAGTCGCATAACGACCTTCTCACCAAATACAGTAGGAAGTATAGACACACGAATATCATACTCTACATGATCTACTATCTGTGTGATACGACCATCCTGCGGTTTTCTCTTTTCTGAAATATCCATTCCGCCTATGATTTTAATACGTGCTATAATAGCAGGCAAAACAGATATATTGTATGTCGCTTTTTTGTGCAGCACACCATCAATTCTGTACCTTACTCTGATATAATCCTCCATAGGCTCCAGATGAATATCTGATGCCCTTTGTCTTACGGCAAGGTCAATCATTTCCTTTACCATCTTTACAATAGGAGAACTGTTTATATCATCGGCTTCCTGCTGTGCATCTTCATCCTCTACATCCAGCTTTTTCTCTTTTGCATACTGATTTAGTGCCGAACGTACTTCCTCCTGACCATGGTATTTGTCAATGGCAAGCATGATACTTCTGGTGGTCGCTACTACAGGCTCTACCTGATAGTTGGTAACAAGCGCAACATCCTCCTGTGCATAAGTATCCAGAGGATTTTCCATTGCAACCAACAGAATATTTTTATTATTAGGGTCAAAGGCAAACGGCATCATGGTATATTTTTTCAATATATTTACCGGTACAAGCTTTGCAACATTAGGGTCAATATGAATATTTTGAAGGTCAACTATATCAATCCCCAGCTGATGGCTTAATGCAACAGCAATATCATCTTCTGTGATAATACCGTCATCTACCAATAACTCACCCAGCTTTTTATTTGTTTTCTTCTGTTTTGAAAGTGCTTTTTCAAGCTGCTCCTGCGAAATTGCCTTACTTTCTACCAGCAAGTCACCGAGCCTGATTTTTTTTCTTTTAAAATCCATGCTCTTTAATAACCATACCTTTCTTATTACATAAAAAGACTCAAACTTTTTTGTCTGAGTCCTTTTATATCGCAATTATCCAGCAAAATATTTAGATAATTCATTAATTATCCCAAACAATACTGTATTTTTTGATTGTTCTGAGTAAATTATACATTTTTTATATTAAAATTGCAATAATTTCGCTTACTATTTTTCTATTTTTTAGTGCTTTTTAACTATGTTAATTATTTATGTTGCCAGTTCTCATTTCTAAGTAAAGTCATTTGCTTTCTTTCAAAAAAATAGACATATGTAAAATGAGCTATAAAGCTCATTTTACATATTAGATATCAGTTGAATAAACCAGTAAATAATTCCCAAAACCCAGCTGCTGAAAATCCCATACAAAATCACAGGACCTGCAATGGTAAATATCTTACAGCCTATTCCAAATACATTTCCTTCCGGTCTGTACTCGATTGCAGATGCCACCACACTATTGGCAAATCCCGTTATCGGCACTAATGCACCTGCGCCACCCCATTTTACAAGCTTTCCATATATGTTAAAGCCTGTAAGTAATGCACTCAGAAGAATAAGTATCACTGAACACCAGTTAGCTGCAATTTCTTTTTCAAGTCCAAAATTGTTTATTCCAATATTGACTATTAACTGCCCCAGAGAGCATATAAGTCCTCCCATTACAAATGCTTTTATCATTTGCAATAACAGATTTGTCTTAGGAGATATTTCTTCTACATATTTCCGGTACTCTTTTTCTTTTTCATTATCCATAATCATTACCCTACCTTTCACATTTTTTAAGTAACAATTTAATTGCTGTACACAGGTTATATTCCGCGAGGTTTTTTGGAATGAAAACCCGAGTTTTTAATGCTCACTATAAGTATTTACCAAAAAGCCGCATATATCCTACAAACACAAAAAAACGGGTAAGAATAACTTTTCTTACCCGTTTTTTTCCTTTTACACTTTCTTGAATTCCCTTTACACTTTAATAACCTTTTACACTTTTTAAAATTCCTTTTACACTTTCCTGAATTCCCTTTACACTTTAATAACCTTTTACACTTTTTGAAATTCCTTTTACACTTTCTTAAATTCCCTTTACACTTTAATAACCTTTTACACTTTTTGAAATTCCCTTTTACATCATCTGCCCTATGGAAGTCCCCCAACCTCCATTCAGAGCTTTTCCTTTTACACTTTGTTTTTTGCTAAAACTCTTATTTTACTACTAAATACCTATTAATAAGCCTTCCCCAAAGCTTATTATTAATATTGAAACTTCAACTATTTATCTTGGTCCCCCAACCTCGATAAATCCCCTGACATCTCACTGCACCCCCATGCAGCTGTGTCCTTACACAAGAAAACAAAGTTCATTTAGAACTTCGTTCTTAATATTGCGTAACGTCGTTTCTATGTTTTAGATTATTGCATATTAATCGTTGTTTGTCAACACATTTTTTGACATTTTCTTCGTTTTTTATGATAATTTTTCACATACAAATTCCAACAATTCACTCCTTATTTGACATAACTCACAAAGAACAGCGTTACTCGGTTCTAATTATCTGACAAAAACAGTGTTCTTGAGTTTTTTACAAGTAACATAATCCTCCATTTAATGAACTTCAAACCAATAAAAAGTATATATCAAAAAACTTTGAAAGTATCTTTGTCAAAAGAAATGTTTCCAAAAATATAATAGCGAACCAGCCACTTTTCCAAACGCGATTGCTATCATTGCAATACCAAGTCCCTTCTTCATCTTTGCACGTCTTGCAAATATAGGTATGGAATCTAACAGCTCTGCTGCCGCTATTGCCAGACATCCCACAAATATTCCTGCAAATATTCCAATAAAAATCAAAAGTCCTGCCGAAAATATTTTGTCAAGTCTTAAAGGGCTTATATCAAACACTGACACTACACAACCAAACACTGTTCCGATTATAATGCAGTTCTCATAAATCCTCTCATATCTTGCAGTATGCGTCTTTCCTGCAAATCTTGGCACCAGACCGACAACGAACAAAACATTGAATACACCTGCCGACACCATTATCCCAAAAGATAAACCCAGAAAAATATTAAATATAAAAATCAGCCAATTCATATCAAAATCCTGCCTTTCTTCAGATTTGCAATATATGACTTTTTCTTCAAATTTGCTGTATGCAAAAACTTCCTCCTATGGTTTTTGCTTATTTTTCGAGCGCTCAGCCATATCAATTATTGCCTGATTTACATCTCTTTCATATACACGCATCTCTACCTCAAGTGGTGTCGGATCGTTGCTCAATTTCCATTTACCAACATGATTATAAAAGAGTATTATTCCTACTGTAAGTCCGACAGAATATGAAATCTCCAGTTCGGTAAATCCATTGGAATCTATTCCTGATACCAGCCTGTATATATGATTAAATACATTTTCAATGCCAATATCATTATGAAATGCCATTATTGTAAATGCCGTTCCAAAAAAGCATATAAGTGAGACAAATGCAATCTTTACATATTCCCACAAAGAATTTTTTTCATTTTCCTTTTCCTTTGCAAGAGATGACCTTTCAATGATTATTTCTGTCTCACCAATACTTTCAACAGTAACACCGGGACACATACCTGATATCTGTTTTATCACATCAATCATATTCACAACAACCCTTGGCTCATGACCATGCTTAAATCTGTGTATCTTCATTGAAGCTACCTTAGCCTGTATACTGCTGTCATCACAATAAATATCTGCAGCCATGCCAAGCTCTACATTCTCGCTAAAAGCTTCAATATTCTGCTTTGCCAATATATACACTACTACATTATTCACAGCACTTTCCAACCTTTCTAATCATTAATGTCCACTGGTAAAAATTCATGCTTTAGTAGTATATACAGCTTTAAATATTTAATACATTTGTATCTATTTTGTACCTTCAGGGTTACATACATTTATTTTATTAAGCTTTCCATCCTTCGAACCATGTATGTGTCTTCCATCACGTCTAAAAGCTTCTAAATAGTCCCATATTTCCTGACTTATTACCTCACCGGGATATATGATTGGAATCCCCGGTGGATACGGTGCTATCATCTCTGCGGAGATTTTTCCGACACTATCCTTCCAGTCAATCTCTTCTGCTTTTGTAAAGTAAGCCTGTCTGGGGGTAAGCTTCTGTACCGGTATCCCGGGCAGTCTTTTATTAATGCTATTACTGCTTGCTGTTTTATTTACGTCACACCTGTTTTGTGATATTTTTCGACATGCCTCAACAAGCCTGTCCATATCCATAACAGTATTGGCATATGTGACTACAGCCACTACATTCTCAAAATCTGACAACTCCATATTTACCTGATACTGAGTAAATAATATTTCATCCAGCTCAAATCCTGTTATTCCCAAATCCTTTGCTGAGATTACCAGCCTTGTAGTATCAATTGCACACACACTGTTTTTGGATATCTTATCGAAATTTTCTTCGCCAAGGATTTCTCTTCCCATACATCTAAAGCCCGAAATAGCATTTATTTTCTCCCTTGCATATTCACAAAGTCTTTTTGCCTCAAGCACCATTTCTTTTCCATTTTGGGCAAGCTCATATCTTGCACAGTCCAGTGAGGTCATCAGAATATAATTTGGACTGGTACTTTGTACTATATGAAGATTTGCACAAAGTTTATCAATATCAATGCTGTTATCCACATTTTTATGCTTCAGATTTCTTAGCTTTACATGAAGCACTGAGCTTTGGGTAAGTGCTCCTGTAACCTTATGCATACTCTGTACGCACATATCAGCACCACACTCCAATGCCCCTTTTGGAAATGATGTGTCGTTTCTGTCTCCAAAATATACATGCCCGCCATGAGCCTCATCAACCAGCAAAAGTGCACCATACTCATGGCATATCCTTGCTATTTCTTCAATATCAGACACTACTCCATAATAGCTGGGGCTGACCATAAAAAGAGCCTTGCACTCCGGATTCTCCTCAAAGGTCTTTCTAACCTGTCCGGGACTTATCCCACCCTGTATCCCCCATTCGTCTATTATATCAGGCATAACATAAACAGGCTCGGCACCTGAAATAATAAGCCCCATCATGGCAGACTTATGTGCATTTCTTGCCACCATTATTTTTTGCCCCTCATGTACCGCAGTAAGTATCATTGCCTCATTTCCACATGTAGTACCATTAACAAGGAAAAAGCTTCTGTCAGCTTTGTAAAGCTCTGCAAGAAGCTCCTGGGCCTCTTTTATTGCCCCCTCAGGACAATGCAGATCATCTGTATAAGGAGTTTCTGTGACATCATAGGCAAATATTCCGGTTCCTGTCCTCTTGGTCCATCTTGAGCTTATGCCCTTATCTAATCTATGTCCCGGTATTCTAAAATATGCCGGCTTTGAATCTATCAACTGATTAATAGCATCAAGTAAGGGTGTTTTATCCTGTTTCATTAATATATTACCTCTCCACTCTCATGATAAAATAAAGGATATCGCTGTGCGATATCCTTTATTTTATCATATTTTATTCATTATCTTAGATTTATTTCATTTTTCTGTCTGAATTTCTTCTTCTGCCGCTTCAGACTCCTTTTCCTGTTCAGGATTAAGTCTTTCTTTAACCATTTGTATTAATTCCTCAATAGAAGAAGCTGTTATCTTTTCATATTTTTCTTCCTGACGCTTTTCGTAGAGCTTCTCCAATCGTTCTTTTTCTGCCTTTTTTCTCTCATCACGTTTTCTTATTACAGCATCTTCCTGAGCCTTCTTGGTATCCTTTGCCTTTTGGGCACTATCGGCCTGCATGTCCTTTAAAAGCTGCAAAGTATATGACACATTTCCATCTTTATCTATAGAAACACTAAAACCTTTTACCTTGTCAGCATCTTCGCCAAGTTCATTTGTTATTTTTTCAAAATCACCTGATACGCCTCCAAGGACAGCTTCATATTTTGCACGAACATCTGCATCTGCTGCCATTTTCTCTAATGCTTCAGGATTTATAAGCACACTATAGTCTTTATTACATTTACCTGCATAATAATCCTGTTCTTCATCAGAATCCCACTCAGCTACTGAGATTTCCATATTGCTGCCATATTTTTCTCTAAGCTCATCTAACAGTTTTCTGGCAGAATCGCTTAACTTAATACCTTCCTGTATTCCATCAGCATCCAGTTCTTTATATTTTGAGCTTCCATCTGTATTCTCATTACTTCTTATCACAGTCTTTGGCCTGTCATAACCGGCCTTAACCTGTCTTGTTCCATCTGATTTTTCGAAAGTATCCTTATCAGCACTAACTTCCTTTTTTTGCGTTTTTCCGGAAATAACCCGTCCTTTATATCCGACAGCATCACTCTTTAAGTCATCCTTGACCCCATTGTTTGTAAAAAAGCTTGAATTTCCCATTAAAGCACTATAATTGATTCCATTCATAATTTATACCTGACCTTTCTATCTGCATTTTATAAGTCTGAGGCTGTCTACATGACAAACATCACAATCTCTTATAACTTCCAAATACAATCAGACCATATAGTCTTATATTGTATATCGGATAAAATACAAATATCTTAATGCCAAATATAATATAATATACTAATAACTATGCTTTCTCCAAATTCTGCGAATTTGTGCAAAGCACAAATTTGCCGTGTGCAAAAACTTCCGTTTATGGTTTTTGCACACTGAATACTGCCATTTTTCTCATCTGAGTCAATAATCTTTTTTCGATTCTACTTACCTGTACCTGTGTAAGTCCCAATTCTGAAGCGGTCTGCGTCTGTGTCCGGTTCTTAAAATATCGCAAAATAATCAGCTTCTTTTCATCATTTTCCAATCTGCCTATTAACTGCTGCAAAAACAACCGGTCTACCACCTTATCACTTTCTTTATCAGTATCTGAAGGTTCATCCATCACATTGCCTGCACTATTTCTTATCACAGCTGTATTATCTTCCCCATTAATGCCGGCATATTCTGCCTTTGCAGCATCTAATGCAGTAACAATATCCTCTATGCTAATTCCCAGTTCAACTGCAATCTCATTTACATTTGGTTCTCTCCCCTTATTCTTTATAAAGCTCTCCCTTAATTTATTAATTTTGTATCCATTCTCCTTTATGCTTCTGCTGACCTTAATAATGCTGTTTCCCCGCAAAAACTGTCTTATTTCTCCTATGATAAGTGGTACTGCATATGTAGAAAAACATACACCATAATCTGTATCAAATCTGTCTATTGCTTTTAACAGACCTATCGAACCTATCTGATAAATATCCTCTGCCTCGATATTTTTATATGTCATAATCACACTTTTATAACGTTTCATTACATGATGTATCAGTCCTGCATTTTTTTCAAACAGTATATCCCTTGCCTCCTTTTGTCCCTCGTGAGCCATAATAAACAATTCCCGATTTTCCACCTCAAATCCTCCCATCACTATTCCACAGGGCAAGCTGCAGGGACGTATCAATCCTTGAGGTATCTGTCTGAGATGTATTATCCCTTATTGTATTAGTCCTTAATATGTCAATCTTTGTTCTATGATATTCCATCTGTTTGCTCATATGTACAACAGTCCCCCGTCCCGGTACACTGTCAACCTTCACCTCATCCATAAAAGCCTGCATAAACGCAAATCCCATTCCGGAGCGTTCTCCTGTATCATCAGAGGTAAAGCTTGGCTTCATTGCCTCCTCTACGTCTTTTATACCAACGCCGCAATCACATACATCAACAGACAACAGACCGTCATTATCTATAGAGGCCTTCAATGTGACTTTCCCCTTCTCCTTATTTCCTGACAGCTTAAAATAATCCCTTCCATATCCATGTACAATCGCATTAGTAACAGCCTCCGAAATCGCCGTTTTTATATCCTCTATCTCATCAAGAGTTGGATTTAGCACTGTTATAAATGAGGCAATCACAACCCTTGCCAAAGCCTCATTTGAAGAAACTGCATCAAATTCAATACATATATTATTTTCAATATCCAAAGTTTTCATATTATTCATAGCTCTACCTTTCTATTTTATACTCTATACCAATATCTGAATTATTGATGACATTCCGGATGCCTTTAAAAGTCTTTGCAAGCGCTCATTTACATGAATGCCATATACCTTACCACCAAAACATGAAATCTTTCTGTATCTTCCAATGATTAGTCCTATACCGGAACTGTCCATAAATACTGTATCCTCAAAATCAAATACAATATTTTTTACCCTGTCATCAATAATAAGTTCATCTGCCAGCTTTCGTATGTCTGAAGCACCATGATGGTCTAATTCCTTAGGCATTTTGATACACAAATAATTGTCAATAATTGCACATTCCTGCTGCATATACCAGCTCTCCCTTCTTAATGATATAATGAAAGAAAAAGACCGCATTGTTTAACACAACACGGTCATCTTTAGTATATTATTCGCCTTTAATCTCTTTTATGTAATTTGCAGCTTTTTTAGCTTTTTCTGAATCCGGGAAAAGCTCAATAACCTTTTCATATATCTCTACAGCCTTTTTGGTATCTCCTTTTTTGTTATAGGAATTGCCCAAATTATAGAGCGCTTCACCATTAGAAGGATCATATTTAAAAGCTCTTTCAAGATTGGTTATCGCTGTATCATAATCCTCAGTTCTGAATGCCTCATATCCTGCATCATAGCATGACTTGGCAACAGTTTCTCCAACCTCAGTAATCAGTTTATCGTACAGCTTCTTAAAGCTTTCAGATGCATCATTTTGAATATATTCTTCCGGGATAAGCTCCAGTTCTTCGGCAATCGCATTATTGTCTGCGCTTTCATTGATATACATAATAGTTGCTTCAATAAGGTTTGTATATGCCTCTAATGCAACATTCTTACCCTCTGCATTATTCAGAGTGTTTGACAGATTCTCTTTCTCTGCTGTAAGATCATTTACCTTGGCAGTAAGCTCATCTACAAGCACCGTTTTGGCATCAAGCTGTTCACTTACAATCTTGTATTTCTGATCAACAGAGCTTTGAACACCTTTTATTTTGGCAGGCACAATCAGATACCAGGAAATGCCTACACCGATAAGCACTCCAATAACAATATTTACAAGTGTTTGTAGTCCAATGTGTTCTTTCTTGGAAACCGGCTGTATAACAGTATCATTACCACTCTGATATACTATTACATCTTTTCTTTTTTTACTCTTATCCTCTTCAGAAGGAAGCATATTCTCTACTTCCTTGAGATATCTCAAAGTAGTGGTGTTATTGGCATCTATTCTAAGTGCCTTGTCAAGCTCTTTCTTGGCTTTTTCCCAATCTTCACTGTTAATATACAACAAAGCCAAAAGCTGTCTTGCCTGAACAAATCTTGGATTCATCGATATTACTTTTTTTAACTGTATAACTGCCAGGTCAAGACTATCCTGATGACAGTAATTAAGTGCTAAATTATATTTTTTAATAGTTTGATTAAAAGTATCCAGTCTGCCGGGATTATTCTGTATCATATTTATATAATCATCAGCTATATTCTTTTCACTTCTGATATTTTTACTGATAACCCACTCACTTAATGCTGCAACTACTTCTCCTCGCTCAAAATAAATAAGCCCCAAAAGATTTCTTGCATCAATATTATTTTTATTAAGCTTAAGACACTGACGAAGACTCACAATAGCTCCAGAAAGATCTCTTACTGACGCTTTTTCAAGTCCATCATTATAAAATCTGTTTGAAGAATGTATTATCTTTTTGTATTTTTTTACGTCTACTCCACAGCCCGTACAAAAATCCTTTTCCGTTAAACGGCATCCACAATTAAAGCAAATCATTTTATGTCACCTATTCTTCCTTAGTGTCCTTAACTAATTTTACAAGAACATCCGCCATATCTGTAAGATCCTGATTATATATAGCCTCTTCTGCCTCTTCTACTTCAAGACTTGGATGAAATTTTTTTAATTCTTCTTCAAAATTTATCATATCGACTCGTTACCCTTTCGAATTTCTTCAACAACCCCTGCAAGATATAATGAACCGACAATATACACAATTCCATTGTCACCTCTGTGCTTCAATGCATATTCATAGGCATCACTTATCTTATCAAAAACTTCTATATTTTTACCGGTATGTTTCTTAAATTGTAACAAAAGCTCATCTATATCAACTCCACGTTCACCCGGAATCCTTGTTATAACAAAATCTGTTATAACATCTATGCCGGTAACCATCTCTATCATTTTATCATATTTCTTATCATTGACTGCTGAAAATACCAGCACACATCTTGAGTCTGTATCCTTAGTATTTTTAAATGCTTTTACCACACTACTATTGTTTACGGTTTCAACAAAAGCTTTTATTCCATCCTCATTATGTGCCCCATCAATGTATACTCTGTCTGATATTTCCTCCATACGACCTGCCCAGCGCATATTTCTTACACCCTCAATAATATCCTTCGGAGCATACTGCAGTACCTCTGCTGCCTTTATTGCAATAGCAGCATTTTCAACCTGATAAAGAGCCTCTGTATTTACTACCAGTCTACCATAATCATAATACCCACTGTACACGGAAAAATCAATGCATTTTTTAAGTATTTCATTTATTTTGTAGGTATTTTCCGATACTTTATAACAATCACTGACACATTCTGTTGATTTTTTCTCTATGACGACAGTAGCTGCGTTTTTTCGGTCACAGGTAACCACCGGAATTCCAGGCTTTATTATCCCTGCTTTTTCTGCTGCTATCTGCTCTATTGTATTACCAAGATATTTCATATGGTCAAGACCTATCTCTGTGATAATACAAATAGAGGGCTTTTCTATTACATTTGTAGTATCAAGACGTCCACCAAGTCCGGTTTCAAGTATACATACCTCAATACCCGAATTAATAAATATATATATACCCATAAAAAACAGTATTTCAAAATAAGTAGGTACATAATTTTCATGTCTGAAAAATATGTCTTTATCCAGTTCTTCATCTTTTCGATATGCGTCTATACATTTCTGTACCCAGTTAAATGCATCCACGAACTCACTTTCTGACACACAAGCTCCATCAATACAGAATCTTTCCCGGGTTGTGATCAAATGCGGTGAAATAAACATTCCCACTTTTTTTTCTGCACTTTTTGCTATCTCCTGCATAAATGAACAAACCGAACCTTTTCCATTTGTTCCTGCCACATGAATAATCTGTCCCAAATTATTCTCACTATATTTTGAATTATCTATACTTTGCAAATAAGTATAAAAACCCTTTGTGGCTTCAAAGGGGTTCTTTGATGAAAATTTGGGCACCTCATTTAAATATTTCTCAACATCATTATAATTATCTATATACATTATCTTTCCTCTTATTCATAAAAAATCGGATGCCAGCGCAAAAGTCATTTCAACAATCTTATTTTATTCAATTTGCTATTAAACTTTTTATAAAGGGGCTTTTGACACCATAATCCTATAAAACAAAATAGTGCATGCAATATGCATGCACTATTTTTGTTCTAAACAACGACAACTGTTCCAACTATCATACCACTTTGAGCTCGATATTCCATAAATGAAGTATCTTTATTTATAGCCATCTGATGATTGTCCACACTTATGATAACACCTTTATATATACTTCCTTCAACACGAATCTTCGCTTCGCGTGACTGCATCATAAGCATTTCATAATCTTCTGCGCGCTTTTTTACTTCAATACATTTTGAGTAAATATCATCTTTTCTCTCTTTTAACTCATTAAGATGCAATTGAAGCTGTTCACTTAATTCTCCAGTCTTTTGACGTACTCTTAATATTTTCGCCATTCCTTCAACCACTGCTTCAAGCTCTTCATTGAGTTTTGCATATTCAGAATTTACAGCTGCTCTCTGCTCTATCATTTCAGGCATAACGCCTACATGAAGTCCTGTCTTTATCTCAGACTGATTTCCAACAGTTATGCAGGAAATACCCATCATCGCATGAACACTTCCGCCTGCAATCAATCCTTTTTTACCTGTAAGAGTTACAAGATTGCCTGCACTTACTCTGGAATTAAGTATTACATTTGCCTGAACACTTCCAGCTGCCTGTACACTCGCATATTCAATAAATTCAGTAAAGACATCACCACCGGAAATAATCTTGCCTTTTCCTGCACCCTGCATTCCACGTTTTAAGCATATATCGCCACCGGCCCTAAGATTTGCTGATTCAACTACACCTTCTACAGTTAAACTCTTACCTACCCGAATCATTACACCGGCTTCAACATTTCCATGAATAATAACATCACCATTAAACTCAACCACCGCATTATCGGCAAGATCACATCCACCATTGATCTCATATACTTCAACTATAGAAAGCTTGTTTTCACCATCATACTCTATCTTACCTGATTTTGTAGCATAATATTCATTAGGGTTAGTATCACTTTGGGCAATTCCTTTTCCGGTTAATGGTCTCAAATCCTTATACAAATCACTTTTGTCAAAAGCACCGGTTACATCCCTGCTTGAAGTGCCCTGTACAGCAGGATGATAAATCGCAAGCAAGTCACCTTCCTCAACATTCTGTATGAGGCTCATGGCTCTATAATCAACAGAACCATCTTTTCGGATTTCAGGCTTTGGCTTCTCAGTACTGAACTTAAATTCATAATACCCCGGCTGTCCTGCTTCTCCCATCACTTTACTGGCAACCTTTACCTCACGTTCATATATCTTTTTTTTGCACATAGCCATAACATGAGATTCATTTATTCCTGCTACAACCTTATTTACATTTAAATAATGCATTATCTCTGATTTTTCATAAAATTCTGCATCTTCAGGCGCACACAAATATAACCACGCTTCTGAATTATCTTCTGAAATTCTGACATAAGATCTGATATTAACCATCAGTCACCCTCCTATGCCTATCATAAAATGACAAGCATCTATATTTCTTTATTCTAATCCCTATGTCATTATTGTATCACAATTTATTTCAATTGTGCAAGTCGTTCTACAATTTGTTCTTTCATTTGTGTGTATTTTGCTAATTTTTCTCTTTCTTCAGCAATTTTAGCTTCAGGGGCTTTTGACATAAATTTTTCATTATTCAACATTCCATTAACTCTTGCCAACTCAGAATCTAATCTCTTTGACTCTTTCTCAAGACGCTCAATTTCCTGTTTTATATCAACAAGCTCTGCAAATGGAATATAAACATTAGCATTTGCAATAACTACTGAAACAGCGTCATCAGCAATACCCTCTTTATTTCCCTGAATTGTGACATCTGAAGCATATGCAAGTGCTGCAAAGAAAAGCTTACCTTCTGTAAATGTATTTACTATCTCTTCATTCTCTGACACAACATATACATGAGCTTTCTTTGAAGGTGCTACGTTCATTTCAGTTCTTACATTTCTTATTCCACGAACAGCCTCTTTGATTATCTCAATTCCCTTTTCTTCCTTAGCAAAGCTTCTTGCCTCTGAATATTCAGGCCATTTAGAAATCATTATAGACTCTTCCTCAGACTGTAATGTACAGAATATCTCCTCAGTAATAAATGGCATATATGGGTGAAGGAGCTTTAATGCATCAATAAGTACTGTCTTTAATGTCCAGAGTGCTGCATTCTGAGATTTAACATTGTCTGAATTGTAAAGTCTTGGCTTAACCATCTCAATATACCAGTCACAGAACTCATCCCATATAAAGTCATAAATCTTCTGTACTGCAATACCCAGGTCAAATTTCTCCATATTTTCGGTAACATCTTTAACAAGAGTATTTAACTTGGAAATTATCCAACGGTCAACCGGCTCAAGATCGCAGCCTGCATCAGTAACCTCTTTGCCTTCCATATTCATCATTATGAAACGAGAAGCATTCCAAATCTTATTTGCAAAATTACGGTTAGCTTCTACTCTCTCATAGTAAAATCTCATATCATTTCCCGGCGCATTACCTGTGATAAGAGTAAGTCTTAATGCATCAGCACCATACTGATCAATAATCTCAAGCGGATCAATACCATTTCCAAGAGATTTTGACATCTTTCTACCCTGCGAATCGCGAACAAGTCCATGGAAAAGTACAGTCTTGAATGGTTTCTCATTCATATGCTCATAGCCTGAGAATATCATTCTTATAACCCAGAAGAAAATGATATCATATCCTGTTACAAGTACATCTGTTGGATAGAAATAGTCAAGATCCTCTGTCTTATCAGGCCATCCAAGAGTTGAAAATGGCCAAAGAGCAGATGAAAACCATGTATCAAGAGTATCCGGATCCTGTGTAAGATGTGTACATCCACACTTAGGACATTTCTCCGGCATTGATTTTGCTACTACTATTTCACCACATTCATCACAATAATATGCAGGTATTCTGTGTCCCCACCAAAGCTGACGTGAAATACACCAATCCTTGATATTATCTGTCCAGTTGAAATAGGTCTTATCCATTCTCTCAGGAATAAGCTCTATCTCACCATTTTTAACAGCCTCTACAGCAGGCTTAATAAGCTCGTCCATCTTTACAAACCACTGCTGTTTTACTAATGGCTCAATAGTTGTCTTACATCTGTCATGAGTTCCAACATTATGACTATAATCTTCTATCTTTACTAACAGACCCATGCTTTCAAGCTCACTTACGATAGCTTTTCTTGCCTCATATCTGTCCATTCCGGCAAACTTGCCACCATTTTCATTAATAGTAGCATCATCATTCATTATATTGATAATAGGAAGATTATGACGTTTTCCTACTTCAAAGTCGTTAGGGTCATGTGCAGGAGTAATCTTAACAACACCTGTACCAAATTCCATATCAACATATGTATCTTCTACAACAGGAATCTGTCTGTTCATTATAGGAAGCATTACCTTCTTACCCTTTAAGTGACTATATCTTTCATCCTCCGGATGAATTGCTACTGCAGTATCACCAAGCATAGTCTCAGGTCTTGTTGTTGCAAATGTAAGGTATTCTCCTGTCTCTGTTCCATCTTCATTGAGAATTGGATATTTGATATGCCAGAAATGTCCGGCCTGATCCTCGTATTCAACCTCTGCATCAGAAATAGAAGTATTACATACAGGACACCAGTTAATGATTCTTGAGCCCTTGTAAATATATCCTTTTTCATGCATCTTGCAAAATACTTCTGTTACAGCCTTATTGCAGCCTTCATCCATTGTAAAACGTTCTCTGTCCCAGTCACAGGATGAACCAAGCTTCTTTAACTGGCTAATGATTCTTCCGCCGTATTCCTTTTTCCAATCCCATGCACGCTCCAAGAATTTTTCACGACCTAAATCATGCTTATCGATTCCTTCTTCTTTAAGCTTTTCAATAATCTTAACCTCGGTTGCAATACTTGCATGGTCTGTTCCGGGTTGCCATAATGCATTGTAGCCCTGCATTCTCTTAAATCTGATAAGGATATCCTGCATTGTATTGTCAAGGGCATGACCCATATGAAGCTGTCCTGTGATATTTGGCGGTGGAATAACAATTGTAAAAGGTTTTTTGCTTCTGTCAACCTCTGCGTGAAAATACTTTTTTTCTAACCATTTTGAATAAATTCTGTCCTCTAATCCATGTGGATCATATGTTTTTGCTAACTCTTTACTCATTTATTTTTCCTTTCCTTATACCTTTTATGGCTAATTATTATTTACTAAAATTAAAAACCGATTTTGTTATTGGATTTACCCTGTAACATTTTTATATCCTTTTCATAATCAGTAAGTTCACTGACCACACTCTCTGCGATTTCAATCTGAGCCGAATTGATACAGAATACAATCCTTGTCTTTGCGCTTGTAAATAACCGTGCAAAAAATCCAGGCTTTTCCCATCTTAAAAAGTAGGATACTCTTGCCTTCATAAGTGCTTTTTCTATAACAGATTTTACTTCAACATCTGTAACTGAACAAAAGTCAAGCTCATTATTGACTTTTACTTTGCTTAATTCATTATTCACAAATATGCCCTTCTTTCAAATCCATAGTTAATAATATATTTTTCCTTCTTCAACTATTATAACATTTCCATTATCTACATTTACGATTGTAACTGCACAATTTTTATGGACTCCGCTTCCCCAAAAGTCCTTACGTTCACTTTTATTAATGAATTGCAAAAGTCCTCTCAGTGCAGCTCCATGTGTTGAAATAAGTATTGTGTCCTCCTGCAAAGCTTTATCATTTATTATTTCATCAAAAAAATCCGCTGTCCTGTCACACAATTCGTCAATAGACTCTGCGCCCTTTGCCGGACAATACTTATCAGGTGCATCAAAAAAATTTTTAAACTCAGGGTCAGGAATATCATAATTATTTTTTCCACAATGAAGTCCTTCATACTCTCCAAAACTAATTTCTATTATACGTTCATCCTTTATAACAGGAATATCCCTGTCACCTTTTATAATAAGAGCCGTCTCATATGCTCTTTTTAGCGGGCTGGTATATATTCTGCTAAACTGAATATCCTTTAATGCCTCTGAAGTGACTTTAGCCAGCCTTCTGCCTTCATCATTAAGCTGTATGTCTGCTCTTCCCTGTAATCTTCTGACCGTATTCCAGTCAGTCTCGCCATGACGTATAATATATATTTTCATGATACTAACCATAACCTTTCCATAGTATGAAAACACATTATGTTACTGTTCACTCGTACCTCGTGAACGTAACAATTATGCACACAAATCAAGCAAAAGCTTAATCTGGCGCACGAAAAACTCGGGTTTTCATTCTGAAAACACCTCGCGGGATATAACCTGTATACAGTAACCACATTATGCACTGATTTAATACTAAAAATTTGACCATTATATTATAGATTAATCTATATAAAAATACAACACCTTTATATGTTCATAACATATAAAGGTGTTGTTTGGTTACTGTAACGTTGTTTGAGTTATTTCAAAATGCAAATTGACTGAGCCGGCATTTTCAGCTTATTTTCTTCAATACTTATTATCTCGCCATTGAGAGTAAGATATCCTCGAATCGTCATATCCTCAAGTTCAGTCTGAGCAATATCCACGCTACATTCTTCATCTGATGTATTATAAACTATTGCAATCATACTTTCTTCATATGTCTTTGTTATCGCTGCAATATATCCATCAGTTAAGCTTTCCACAATCTCAATCTCACCTCTTGCTATTTCAGGATTTTCATTTCTTATACGCAAGGCTCTTTTATAATAATTTAGTATTGAATAATCATCACAAAGCTGTTTTTCAACACTTTCGAATGGCTGAACTATATCTTTATCAGCATCAGCAGGGCCGTTTGTCATTTCATCACTGTCATTTTCAGACCAAAACATTGGCAGTCGCTTATTTTCGTCCTTCTTGCCGGAACTGCACATACCAATCTCCTCGCCATAATATACAAATGGACTTCCATTCATTGTCATAAGCAGACCACATGCCATCTTAAGATCATTCTCGTCCTTCATAAGACCATTTGCCACACGGTTCTGATCATGATTAGTTATAAATGGCGCATCAATATATTCTCCAAATACATCTCCAAATTCCTGCTGATATCCTTTCATACTCTCAACCAGACTCGCTGCCTTGTAATTTCCTCTGGCAGCCTTTATTATCTTTCCCTCAGCATCAGCTGTATCAAAATTAAAAATGCTTGGAATTTCACTTGCATAATAATTTGCTATAGTAGCCTTACTTGACCACACCTCAGCAACCATATAGAAATCCGGATTAATATTTTTGCAATATTCATATATCCAGTTCATTACTTCAATATTAAAATTATTATCATTTTCCTCATAATGAATTGCTGCATCCATTCTGAAACCGTCTACACCCTTATCAACCCAAAATGAGGATATATCTTCAAGTTCTGTTCTAAGTGTATCACTGGCAAGATTCAAATCCGGCATTTCTGACCAAAATACTCCTTCATAATACCAGTCAGTACCTGCAACACTATAATAATCTCCATTCAATTTTTCACGACTAAAATGATAATAATCAACATAAGGACATTCATTTAAGTCAGGTTCGTCATCCTTTGGCAGAGTTTTAAGATAATCACAGGCTTTAACAAACCACTCATGCTTTGAAGAAGTATGATTTATGACTACATCAATAATAAGCTTTATATCTCTGTTATGACATTCATCCACAAGTCTGTCAAAGTCCTCCAGACTTCCATACTGAGCATCAATATCCATATAATCTGTTACATCGTATTTATGATAGGTTGTGGAGGGCATTATTGGCATAAGCCATATACCATTAAATCCCATATCCTTTATGTAATCAAGCTTATTTATAACTCCATTTAAATCACCGATTCCATCTCCATTTGAATCACAAAATGAATATACAAAGATTTCATAATAGTTTCTGAAATTATCATCAATAATATTTAATTCCTGTTCATAGTCATAAACTATAGGAGTATTCGCCTGTTCAACACTTTCATCAGAACTGTTTTCTGTACCTACACTTGCACTTTCATCAGAACTGTTTTCTGTATCTACGCTTACACTTTCATCTATTATAGTTTCCAATGTACTTTTCTGATTTTCATTTCCACATGCTGAAAGCAAAACTACCACACTCAGTAAAGTGCAAAACATTTTTAATCTTTTCATAATCAATAACCATGCCTTTATATACTTATTTTAAAAAAATCGACAACCATACAGGTTGTCGATTCCAAAAACTTAATTAACCCTTTACAGCTCCACCTGTTACACCTTCTACATAGTATTTCTGTAAACACATGAAAAGAATTGTAATAGGAACTGCTACGAGAACACCACCAGCACAGAATCTGGTGAAATATCCCTGATAGTCGTTAGTCCATACCCAACGCTGCATAGCTACAGCTACGTTGTAACTATCTGAATATCCAAAGGCTACATATGATGCAAATATATAATCACACCATGGAGCCATAAATGCTACTAAAGCTGTGTAAATAATAATTGGCTTTGACAATGGAATAAGCATAATAGCAAATACCTGAGCTCTGTTAGCTCCATCAATTCTGGCAGCCTCATCAAGTGACTTAGGAATTGTATCAAAGTATCCTTTACATACATAATATCCCATACCTGAGCTTGCAAAACCGATAAGTATCAAACCTGGAATTGCACCCTCTTGTGTAAGTCCAAACTGTTTTAATAAGAAATATAAACAGATCATTGTAAGGAATCCAGGGAACATACCAAGTACAAGCCATAAATTCATAAGAGCTTTTCTACCCTTAAATCTCATTCTTGAAAGAGCATAGCTTACCATCAATACAAAAAGTGTCTGGAAGATAGCTACAAATGTTGCAATAATAATTGTATTCTTATACCATCCAAAGAAATTGCACTCTCCACTAAAAAGGAATTTATATGAATCAAGTGAAAACTGCTTTGGTAAAAGATAATTTACAAGTCCACCCGGCTCTGTGATATAAGAACGGAAACTCTGTAAAATAAGGCACACAAAAGGAAATAGCCATATTATACTAATCAATATAAGTAATGCGTAAGTAATTCCATTACTTAACTTTTTATGCTGCTTATGCATCTTAGGTTCTTTTGCCATTATTGGAATCCCTCCTCATCCTTTACTGAAGGTAAGATATTATATACTACCAACGAAATAACTGCTGTTACAATAAATACCATGATACCAATAACTGCCGCCATCTTGTAGTTTGTATCATTTACAGTCATCTTATACAACCATGTTACCAAAAGGTCTGTATAACCGGCATTTCCTGTCAGTGCCATTGACTGTGGTTTTCCCTGTGTTAAAAGGAATATTACGTTAAAGTTGTTAAGATTACCTGTAAACTGTGTAAGTAAGAAAGGTCCTGTTACGAATAACATGTATGGAAGAGTAATCTTCATAAACATCTGGAATGGATTAGCACCATCGATACGTGCACTTTCATATAAGTCAGCAGGAATATTCATAAGAAGACCTGTACAGATAAGCATTACATAAGGAACACCTACCCAAAGGTTGATAACAATTACCATTACTCTTGCAAGTACCGGATTTTCCCAGAACTGAATAGCACTATCAATAATACCCCACTGCATAAGATATCCATTTACAATACCGTCAGATGCAAACATCTTACATACGTACAAAAGTGATACGAATTGAGGAACAGCAATGGTCATAACCAAAATTGTTCTCCAAAGCTTCTTAAACTTAATTCCCTTTTTGTTGATAAGCATAGCTACTACCATGCCTAAGAAATAGTTAAGGAATGTAGCAAAGAATGCCCATACCAATGTCCAAATTAATACAGTTGTAAATGTTGAACCAAAACCTGTGCTTCCAAAAGAGAAAAGATTCTTGAAGTTCTCAAGACCTACCCATGTAAATAACTTAGTTGGTGCCTGATGATTATAGTCATAATTTGTAAACGCAATACATATCATGAATACAATAGGCAATATAGTAAATACAAATACACCAAGCATCGGTAATGCCAATAATGTTTTGTCAAAATTTTCATCAAGTAATGACATAAAATCCTGCTTAACAGTAGGAAGCTTCATGCCCTTTGCAAGCATATTCTGTGCCTGTTTATTCTGGCGAATATTTAATCGCCATACAAAAATAAAGAGACCTATTAAAATAATACTTAATACACTGTATAACAAAATAAGGAAACTGTTATCACCCTGAATTAAAACATAATTTTCATCAAAACCTGTCTCTCTAGTACCAAGTGTAGTAATATCTTTTAAATAATTGGCTCCAAATGAAACCATATAATAAATAAATGCTAACTCAATAGCCAAGAAAGCTGCTCCTCTAAGAAACTGCTTACGCATAAACTGGCCAAAGCCCATAATCAAAAAAGAAATTCGTGTCTTCCAATCACCCTGCGCAAAAGTAACGCCGATATCAGCAATATCTGATACTAGCCATTTGAAAAAATTGGCTATAGCTGTAATCTTTGAAGGATTCTTCTTATCCATTTTTTTCTCCATTCCGAAGCGTAACCGTATCATGCATGATAACATAGTACCATAACAATATAAGAATTTGTGACGCTTCGACACAAACTCCTGATTAAAAACCTACTTCCCAATGATTTTTAATCACGTTTTATAACTGCCTGATTTTTGAGAGAAATAGACAGGGGAAATGTAATTCGCCCCTGCCTAGATCTATATTTTCATGAAATAACTAATGAATTATTACTTGGACTTAATTATTTAGCATATGATTCGCAAGTAGCCTGGAACTCTTCAAGAGCTTTCATAAGATCTTCATCTGAAGCGTTATCATAGTCACCAGCGATTACAGAGTCACCAAGTGATGTACCAAGTGCCCAGTAATCATTTGGATACTGTCCCTGTGGAATTGAGTTTGCTAACTGCTCGCCAAGAGCTGAAAGAGCTTCGTCAGCCTTAACTGCTTCACTCTGCTGAGCTGCTACGTTTGAAGGACCCCAGCCTACTGCTTCATATCTTGCAAGCTGTGTTTCTTCACTTGAAAGGAACTGAGCAATAGCTAAGCAAACTTTAACTTTATTTGCATCTGTCTGTGGTTTAACACCTAAAAGCTTAAATCCACCAAATCCGCTCATCTGATATTCTTTTCCATCAACAGTGAATGAAGGAAGCTTTGCACAAGCATAATTCTCACCGAATAAATCCTTAGCAGCCTGTGAATCCCATGTACCATCAACGATTGCTGCACAGTTAGCTGCGTTGCTTACTGAAGAACCATTGTTGAATGCTTTTGATTTATGAAGATTAATCATTGCCTTTAATGCTGCTACACCATTGTCTGATGCATATGTTACATTAGCCTTTGTAAAGTTACCTGAATCATCTGTCTCATATGTTAACTCACATCCTGTACCAAAGAAGAATGCCGGCTGATACCAAGCTGAGTTGATTTCCATGTAATATCCCTTACCAGCTGCTTCACAATCAGCAATAATTGCGTCTAATGAAGAAGGATCTGTAACTACACTCTTATCATAATATAAGAAATATCCGTTATCAGATGTAAGTGGGAATGCATATACTGTGTTAGCCATTGTAGCTGCACCTGCTGCACCTGCATCGTTCTGTGATGTAACAAATGATGCATAATCACCAGTGATTGGCATTAATGCTCCTGCAGATACTAAACGAGCTAACTGATCCTGAGCAAAACCATAAATATCAGCTCCACCTTCAACGTCTGTAATCAGATTACCAGCTGCATCACCTTCACCAACAGGCTCAACCTTTACTGTATATCCAGCATACTGTGGATTCTCTTCCTGGAATTTTGCAATCTGTGCAGATGTGAAATCTGTAACATTCTCTGCAACCCAGATTGTAACTTCACCAGTTCCTAAGTCTTCAGTAGCTGCTGTTGTATCACCTTCTGTTGCTGTGTTGTTCTCTGCTGCTGGAGCTGTCTGCTCATTTTTTGAAGTGTCAGCTGCAGGAGTCTCACTCTTGCTTCCACATGCAGTCATAACTGATGCAATCATAGCTGTTGACATTACTAATGCTAATACGCGCTTTTTCATACTTTTTACCTCTCCTTAAAAAATCATATAATTTTTTGTCTATTATTAATATTCCACTTTATAATAGAATTTAATAATCATTTTTTTTAACTTATTTAGAACAATTTTATCCATTTTTGAAAATGTTACTAATTATTTCCTGTTCTGTTTATGATTCTACAACATATTGCACATGAATAAATATCCTATACAACCTTATTATAAGCAATTTTGAACATTGGAAACGATACCGATGTTTTTCAAAAAATAAAACCGCCAAATTATATATTTTGCGGTTACAATTAGAAATCGTTTTCCTAAACTGTAATTTCAAATTGTACTACCTAAGTGGTGATTTAATATTATCAATTATGCAACTTGTTTTCAAGTGTAAATTTTGACGATAAATCTATTAATATTTTGTTAATAATGACCTTATTTTTTTCGAATATTTTCGTTTCGTAATTTTATATCTACTTTTTTATGCATTTTTTACAAGTATTCCATGCTTTTTAGTATCGTCTTGTTATTTATTTACCATTGTTTATTTTGTACTTTCGAATTATTTCGTCGCTATAATCATTTTATTTCGAATATTTTCTCTTTTTTAGTTTTTTTGTTATTCTATATTTTTTATATCACAGCATTTTTTCATATTATACTAATTTCATTATAGCCTTTTGTTTAGATAAAAAAATATATAATCTGAGAATTTGCTAACGACCTTTTGGCACATATTTTAATACAAAAAAATACTGAGTCAAAAACCCAGTATTTTCAATACGTGCGTTAGAAGATTCGAACTCCCGACCTTTTGGTCCGTAGCCAAACGCTCTATCCAGCTGAGCTAAACGCACAAATATTAAATTATATTGTTTATTATATAATGCCGGCGACCGGAATCGAACCGGTACGGGAGGTTAGTCCCGCAGGATTTTAAGTCCTGTGCGTCTGCCAGTTCCGCCACGCCGGCATAATAAACATATATCGTTGCCAATAAGCAACAGTGGGACCTACAGGGCTCGAACCTGTGACCCTCTGCTTGTAAGGCAGATGCTCTCCCAGCTGAGCTAAGATCCCATTTAGCTAGGAATAAAAGCAATATTGTATATTGAAAATATACAATATTGCACGACCCAGATCGGACTCGAACCGACGACCTCCGCCGTGACAGGGCGGCGCTCTAACCAACTGAGCCACTAGGCCAAAAACAAATAAAAGAAAATTAAGTGGACCTTCGGGGACTCGAACCCAGGACCGACCGGTTATGAGCCGGTTGCTCTAACCAACTGAGCTAA
>JAFPAQ010000027.1 GCA_017424235.1 Lachnospiraceae bacterium
ATAACCGAGATTGTCTTGATAACACTTCCTGTAAAGTTCTTCTCCAATGCTGTTATTACCATTACATATTCGCCTGCAGCATTCACACTGTTAAGTGCTTTTGTTGCTCCATTATCATAATCTGCTTTTGTATAATAAGCTACTGTATAATCCTTCTTTGCTTCAAGAGTACGATTATTATATACAATCTTAGATAATGCCTTCTGTGCTTTTTTGTTATATGACAATATATCCTTGTATGTAAAAACAACATCTGCATCTGCAATATTCTTCTTGTTTATTGTAAATTCTGCTGTTGCTGTACCTTTGTATTCACCCTTGCCTGTTACTGTTACTGTTGCAGTACCTGCATTTTTGTTATTATTGTAATCTGTCTTGTAATCTTTGCCTGCCTTAAGAGTTTTATAATTGTATTTTACAACAAGTGAATTTTCATCAAGTACAATAGCTTTTCCTGTATATGTCTGTGAAGGAATAGCCTCTATGCTAAGTTCCTTATTATCAGCATCTGTTTTTACAAGAATTGCTGTACCACCCTTTGATGCCTCCGGGATATTTACATTTACATTTCCATTGTCATCTGCAACATAATATTTTTCACTATATAAATCATATAATACAGTGTCTTTTGCTTCTGCTGTATTTATTTCAATTGTTTTTTCATTCTGCGCTGTATTTAAGCATACATAAAGCTTTTCATCACCATAGTTTCTTGTAAATACATCATATTTTTCTTCATCGCTTGTTGCTATGGCTGTTCTGCTTCCTTTTGCAAATACTTCTGTAAATTGATTACGAATCTCAAGAAGTTTTTTGTAATGTACATACATCTCATTATCAGCATTTGCTATTGACCAGTCAAAGTCATAACGGTTTGTCTGATATGGATAATTGTCAGCACCATACTGTCCAACTTCCTCACCATAATATATTACAGGCTGTCCCTTAGCTGTAAGCTGTAAAGAAGCTGCCACCTTGAAAAGCTCCTTGGCTCTTTCTTCAGATATATTGTCTGCATTAACAAGTTTATATAAAAGTCCATCTTCGTCATGGCTGCTCATGAACTGACCAAGTGTTGCTGTATTGTTAAGTGCTGCATTTCTACCCTGTAAAAAGCTCTCAACATCTCTTATTTTTCCGTTGGCGAATGCTCTTGCCTGATCGTTAAAGTCAAAGTCCAGCAGGGAATCCATACGGCCTGTGCCAAGCATTCCAGTGTCTGTGCTGTAACCTGCACCTGCCCATTCACCTATCATCTTAAACTTTGGATTAATCTTTGTAAGTGCATTTTTAAATGCTGACCATGTTGTATCATCTACATGCTTTACGGTATCAACACGATAATAGTCAATTGGATATTTGCTGATCCAGTTTGACTGCCACTCCACTAAAAGCTCTCTGACTTCTTTATTCTCTGTAAGGAAATCAGGAAGTCCTGCAAGTGATGTCTTCTGGTCGCTGCCTGAAACCATCTCATCTTCTTCTCTGAGCATATGTACAGGATTTCCATTTTCATCTTTGATGTATGTATTGTAATACTCTTTTGTTGATGCTTCATATCCTGTGTGGTTGAGAACAACGTCTACCATGATCTTCATACCACGCTTATGAGCTTCATCAAGTAACGCTGAAAACTCTTCTTCTGTTCCAAGGTGTGAATCAAGCTTCTCTAAATTGCTTGCCCAGTAACCATGGTAACCCCATGATTTTACTCCTTCGAGGTTTGTATCTAAGCCCTTTTCCATTGAGTTATCTACAATTGGAGTAATCCAGATTGTGTTAACTCCTAAATCCTTTAAATAGTCAAGTTTCTGTGTAAGACCTGCAAAATCTCCACCATGATAACTTAAGCTTCCTGTCTCTGCGCTCTTGTCGTAACCATTACCATTATTTGATGAATTTCCATCAAAGAATCGGTCAGTCACTGCAAAGTAGATTACTGCCTCGTCCCAGTCAAAATCACTACCCTTAACTCTGTCTTTAACTGTTACCTTTGCTTCTGTCTTGTACTCATTCTTGTACTGGTCATAAACTGTAACAGGAATTGTCTTTTCTCCTGCTGTTGTTCCTTCTCTTACTGCTATTGCAAGCTCCATAAGTGCTGTATCAATCGCTGTTTTTGAAGAACCGCCAAGCTCTGAAAGATCAGCTATAGCACTTTCTGCTTTCATTCCTTCGATTTCTGTACCATCTTTAGCCTTAAAGCTTACTGACAATACATTATTGTCATTGTAGTCCATAGAGTCGTTATATACCTTTGCCTCTACGTCTACGTCAAATTTATCATACTTGCAAAGTGAATACTCTACATCATTCTTTGTTATTGTTTTTTTATTGTATGCGTCAAGTACATACTCTGCTTCTGCATCCTTTGTTTCTTTTAAAACATATCTGTATGCATACTCACCTGGTACCAGATTCTCAAGATCATATGTGTAGCGCTGTTCTTCATCATCAAACGCCATATCATATGTCTTGCCATTTACCTCAAGCTGTACAGACTCATATCCGCCTGCGCTTCCCTTTGCAAAATTGTCATTGTTTCTGTAATAGAAATGTACCGTACTCTTCAAAGGCTCGATTTCATATCCCTTATTATAAGCATATGTCTTTGTGATGCCCTTGCCTTCCTCCATAATGATTTTTACTACATTCTGGTCAACAGGCATGCTGCAAAGATAGTCATTTCCATCTTTTTCTGCCCAATGAGAAACAGTATTATCCTCATTAACATTAGCTCTTTCAATACAATAGCTTACTGAGCTTAATCCCTGTTTTACCTCAACAGTGGCAATCCAGCTTCCATCTTCTTTCTGTTCAAAAGGATTGAAGTCTTTTCCACCATTATTCCATGTGTAGAAATACCAATCCTTGGCAGAACCGTCATTTCTCTTATATTCAACAATAAGGTATCTCTTCTCTACAGTCTTGATTTCAGGAAGTGTCGTATAGATCCCCTGGTCACCTACTACAATATAGAGTGTCGTATCCTTTGCCGCTGTCTCATTTACATAATATCTCTCATTATCCTTGTAATTCCATGCCCCTTTTGATCTTGGGATTATTCCTAAACTTGTATAACTCAATTCCAGATCTGCCTTGAGCCAAGTATTGCCATCTTCTAATACTTCTTCGCCAGTAAAGAGTGTACCTTCTGTTGCTCCTGCTCCCTCTTTATTCCACAGCCAAAGATCTAATGTATCTTTGTTGTATTCTGGGTTGTAATAATAAATAGTATAATTATAAAGTACAGAAACTACCTTTAACTCAAACTCTTTAGTAAATCCGTTTGCTGTAGCACTGATTATAACTGTCTCAGCCTCATATGTATCCTCAACCAGAAGCTTTCCGTCTTTGATTGATGCTGCTGTAGAGTTTACACAGTATGTTACAGCGGCATTCTCTACCTTGTTGCCTTTACCATCAAAATAAGTACATGTAGCAGGAAGCTCTACTTCTACTCCCTTTTGGATATCATTATTAAGGTCAAGTACGATATCCTTTACATAATCCTTTTTAACATCAACGCCCATCTTATCATCATTAGCATCGATTGTAATTGTGATATCTGCTGTTGCGTCAACTGTATATTTATAATTGTCTGTTGTCGCTGCCCATGGCTTATTCCAACTATTTACTGCTGCATTCTGTAAAATCTTATATTCATAATCTCCGGCAGGTACATTCTTTATTGTGATGCTGTACTTGCTGCTGTCACCTATCTGTTCAAAGTTTGGATCTCCATTCTGATTCCAATCAAGCCCCGGGAATGTACCTACCGCTATAAATGGTGGTTCTGCAGTAAAAACTTCACCCAGCTCCTTAACTTCACTTTCTTCCTGTTCTGCTTCTTCTGTTTCTGAGTTTGTCTTTTCTTCCTTACTCTCTTCCTCAGAAGTCATTTCTTCTTTTGAGTTTTCCTCACTTTCAGTCTCTGCCTCAGAAGTATTTTCTTCCTTTGAGTTTTCTTCCACACTCTCCTGTGAAGCTTCACTCTCTGTTGCCTCTTCTGTTTCAAACACTTCTGATACATTCTGAGCATGTTGCGCAGCCTGTGCTTCAATGCCTGATACCGGCAATCCTGTCACCATCATCGCTGTTGCAAGAACCATGCTGAGCGTTCTTCCCAACAGTGTCTTTTTTCTCCTATACATAACCTTACCTCCCTTTTTTTCGAAAGCTTTCGAAAAATAACATTGGCTATTTTCGATAATTTTCGTATTTCCTATTTTATGGTAAACCATAATATATTTCAATTGAGATATATCACAAATATTTTCAGCATTTTAAACAAAAAAAATCGGATGCCGGCGCATCCGATTCCAAGAATTTGCATAAGCAAATTCTTGATTAATTCACACTACACTGTCGCAATTTCCTATAACAAAAAAAAATGGATGCAAATCAAATTTTGCATCCATTTTTTTATACTGTTATTAAAATCACTTCACTTTCAAGATAATCAACAGCCTTTCCTGTAATCATCTTGTTTTGCATATCTTCATCTGTAAGAGCCTCATAAGCAAATTTAACATATTCCTTATTGTGTCCTATCCAATACATTTTACCCTTTATTTCTTTTTGTTCTTCAAGAAGTACTTCAACTTCTTTATCCAAATAATAATCTCTGAAATTCTTCGAATCAACAGCGTCACTTTCTATAAGAACATGACTTCTCTTAGTCTTTACCTGCTCTGATATCTGACCACTCATAACTGCGGCTCTGGTTCCCTTACGCTTTGAATACTTAAATACATGAAGCTCATAGAATTTCACTTCATCAAGGAATTTTCTGGTTGTCTCAAATTCTTCTTCTGTCTCCTGTGGAAATCCAACAATGACATCTGTAGTAATTGCAGGATGTTCAAATACCTCTCTTAAATATCTTACCCCCTGAATAAACTCCTGTGGTGTATAATGCCTGTTCATTCGTTTGAGAGTTTCCTCGCATCCACTTTGCAGTGACAAATGGAAATGTGGACAGATATGCTCCAATTTTGATATTCCCTGTGCAAACTCGCGTGTGACAATTCTAGGTTCTAAGGAACCCAGCCTTATTCTGCCTACTCCTTCTATCTTATCGATTGCCTCTACAAGTGTTAAAAGATTTTCCTTGTTATCACCTTCTGATTTGAAATCTATTCCATATGAACTAATATGGATACCTGTCAGTACAAACTCCTGATAACCATTTTTTACAAGACCTCTTATCTCATCAAGGACATCTTCTTTTTTTCGGCTTCTTACTCTGCCTCTTGCATACGGAATCATACAATAGGTGCAAAACTGATTGCATCCATCCTGTATTTTTATATATGCTCTTGTATGCTCCTGAGTTGAAGCAAGCTTCATTTCTTCATATTCCAGAGTATGATTTATATCTATTACACTTTCTTCTTCAATACCTTCCATGTAATGTTCAAGTATCGATACCAGATCTTTTTTCTTGTTATTTCCGATCATAAGGTCAACCGCTTCATCGTTTGATACACCTTCAGTATCTGATTGTACATAACAACCAACCGCTACCACTATTGACTGTGGATTGATCTTTTTGGCTTTATGAAGCATCTGACGGCTCTTTCTGTCAGCAATATTTGTCACTGTGCATGTATTCACTATATATATGTCAGCCTTCTCATCGAATGACACTATCTCATATCCTTTTTGTCTTAGCGACTGAAGCATACCATCCATTTCATAAGAATTAACCTTACAGCCAAGATTATGAAATGCTACCCTTTTCAAATTCATCACCGTACCTTTCCTGTATGTTACTATTTACTCGTACCTCGCAAATGTAACAATTATGCACACAAATTAAGTTTTTTTATGAATTTGTGTGTTTTTTTGTATTTTTGATGCTAATATTAAACAAATTTATATTTCCATTATTGCCCAAATAATTTCATTATGTCCTCTGTTATAAATAATGCCACTAAACCATTATACGTTTTACACAAATCCACTAATATGAATATTGCATATCATGTCAATTTGTACATATTTTTCGAATTTTTTTGTAAATTATTAAGTTGCTACTATACTTCATGTTTGGTTGACTTTTCCAAAAAATCCATTTATTATTAAAGAGTAATAAAAAGGAGGTAGTTAATATGAAAACTGTACAGATTTCTTTAAACTCAATCGACAAGGTAAAGTCTTTCGTTAATGATATTACAAAATTCGATTATGATTTTGACCTTGTATCAGGCAGATATGTTATCGATGCAAAGTCAATCATGGGTATCTTCAGTTTAGATTTATCTAAACCAATCGATTTGAATATTCATGCTGAAGGCAATTCTGATGAAGTTATGGAAGCATTAAAACCATACATCATCTAATTTGGTTTATTTGAATACTGTTGAGTATTAATATTACTCATTGTGCGAGCCACATGTTGAAGTTAATTCTTCATCATGTGGCTCTGTACATTTTATTCTGCACTTATCTCAATTACTTCATCAGTTTCTAACGCTGTTTTTACAAGTTCATCAATCTTCTCATCAAGATTTCTCTCGTGAATACGAATGACATTAAGATTCGGTTTTGTAACCGGATGCTTAGCAACAAATATTGTACAACAGTCTTCATAAGGAAGTATTGAGGTCTCGTAGGTATTTATCTTTTCTGACACCTCAACTATCTCCTGCTTATCAAATCCGATAAGTGGTCTATATACCGGCATTGTACACACATCGTTTGTAGCCATAAGCGACTGCATTGTCTGCGATGCTACCTGTCCGATACTTTCACCTGTGATAAGTCCGAGACAATTATTATCCTTTGCAATCTGTTCAGCTATTCTCATCATATAACGACGCATTATTATGGTAAGCTCATCATGTGGACATTTCTCATAAATATACAACTGAATATCTGTAAAATTGATTACATGAAGATTGATAGGTCCACTGTATTTTGATACAAGTCTTGCAAGATCTATGACCTTTTCTTTTGCCCTGTCACTTGTATATGGTGGGGCATTAAAATATACTGCATCTAGCTTTACACCACGTTTTGATATCATATATCCTGCAACCGGTGAATCAATACCACCTGATAAAAGCAGCATTCCCTTTCCATTAGTACCTATTGGAAGTCCACCGGGACCCGGTATTATGGTTGAATATATGTTTATTTTTTCACGAATCTCAATATGAAGCATCACATCAGGCTTATGAACATCAACCTTCATCTGCGGAAAAGCTTTAAGCAGTACTTCGCCTATATCACAGTTTATTTCCATTGATTCCTTGGGATAATTCTTTCTTGCTCTTCTGGTCTCCACCTTAAAAGTAAAGCTCTTATCCGTATATGCCTTGTCTATATAATTTACAACATCCTCACAAAGCTTTTCAAAACCTTCATCCTCTACCTGCACAACAGGACATATTCCTGATATACCAAATACAGTCTTTAAGTTTTCAACAACTTCATCAAAATCAAATTCACTGTTAGCAGTTGCATATATACGTCCCTGTGTCTTTGTTACCTCAAAGTCTCCATCACAACGCTTCAACGCATATCTGATCTGATCACATAATCTGTCTTCAAATATATATCTGTTCTTTCCTTTTACGCCTATCTCGGCATATTTTATCAAAAATGCTTTATACATTCTCTTTTCCTTTCCAATTCTTACAATCACTTATCAGTGACGTGTATATCTTCGCAGCATAGGTATAATATCATACATCTGACTTATTGTATAGTCAATTTCTTCGACTGTTGTAAATGAACTGAAGCTGAATCTCAGGGTTGAGTCAAGATACTGCTTCTCCACACCTATCGCCTTTAATGTAGCTGACACCTGTGGTTTGTTTGAAGCACAGGCACTTCCCGCTGACACATATATTCCTCTGTCTTCAAGTGCATGTAGCATTACCTCGCTTCGTATTCCCTGTATTGAAACACTTACAACATGAGGCGCACTTTCAAGTCCTGTAAGACCATTTATTTTTGTTCCATCAATTTTACGAACACCATTTATAAATCGTTCCTTTATCTCATAAAGATGTGCGACCTTCTGCTCCATATCTGTATATATTTCATCCACAGCCTGAGCCATACCGGCTATTGCAGGAACATTTTCAGTGCCGGAACGCATACCTTTTTGCTGACCGCCGCCAAAAATAATAGGACGTACCTTTGCCTTTTCATTTATATAAAGGAAACCAACACCCTTTGGTCCATGTATCTTATGTGCACTTACAGAAAGCATATCAATATTCATACGCTTTGGATATATTTTGAACTTACCAAATCCCTGAACTGCATCTACATGAAACAAAGTGTTTGGATTAATATGTTTTATAAGTTTTCCGGCTTCTGCAATTGGCTGAATTGAGCCTATCTCATTATTCACATGCATTATTGATACAATAATCGTATTTCTGGTAATCGCCTTTTCCAAATCAGCTAAACGAATAACACCGTTTTTATCTACCGGCAGATATGTAACCTCAAATCCCTGCTCTTCCAAATATGCACAGGTCTGTAATACTGCGGGGTGCTCAATACGTGTAGTTATAATATGTCTTCCGGCACGTGCATTTGCCATTGCTCCACCAATAAGAGCTATATTATCAGACTCTGTTCCACCAGAGGTAAACAGTATTTCCTTTTCTTGTACTTTAAGATTTCTGGCTATGATCTCTTTAGACCATTTTATGTACTTTTCAGCCTCCATGCCTTTTCTGTGCATACTTGAAGGATTACCATAATCCTCACACATTATCTTTGTCATTAGTGTCGCTACACTCGGCAGACACCGTGTGGTTGCCGAATTATCAAGATACACTTCTGTCATTTTATTATTCCTCTTTCTATAATATATATACTTAGTCTATGTATAATTTACTTATTTGTGCAAACGCATACACAGTCTGCACAGATAACACTCAGTCAGACCTGCTGAACAGTTACTCCAAATGGTACATTAGCCATGCCATTACTGTCATGCCGGCAGTCTCAGTTCTTAAGATTCTTCTTCCAAGAGTCACTGGCTTCATTCCACAATCTATAGCCTGCTGTATTTCGCTCTCGTCAAATCCTCCCTCAGGACCAATAAATACTGCCACTGACTGTCCTGCACTGATTCCTTCTATTATTTTTCTGGTGCCTGCCATTCCTTTGGAGTCCTCCAATGAATCCTCCATCTCATAAGGAACAAGCTTTACATCAATACCTTTGGCATACTCAAGTGCCTCCTTAAAGGACATGACATTAGTGATTTGCGGCACAACACCTCTTTTACTCTGTTTTGCAGCCGCCTCTGATATTCCCTGCCACCGCTGAAGCTTTGATTTTGCTTTCTTGTCATCAAGCTTTACCACACATCTTTTCATTGCTACCGGGATTATCTCATATACACCAAGTTCAACCATTTTCTGAATGATCAATTCCATCTTATCACCCTTTGGAAGGCCTTGAAAAAGGTATACCTTTGAAGAAAGCTCAACACCATACTCCTTGATAAAGCGAAGCTCACATAATACTTCAGTATCAGTTATACTTTCTATCGCACAGCGATAATCTCTTCCATCCATACCGTTGCTTATACTTATCTCATCGCCCGGCTTTAACCTTATTACATTTTTTATATGATTGACATCACTGCCTGTAATTATGACACTCTTGTCATTAATCTGTTCCGGTTCAACAAAAAAATGAAACATATTAAAACCTCACTTCATCTAATTCTTGCGTGCTGTAACACTCACCCATTCACCCTGATAAGTAACCTCAATCACCTCAAGTCCTGCAGCCTTAACAGCATCAACTACCGTCTGCTCCTTGTCGTCAATAATACCGGAGGTAATGTATACACCGCCCTTTTTAAGCTGATTGCAGATAACAGGGGTAAGTGGCACAAGTACATCTGCAAGGATATTTGCTACTACAATATCATATTTCTCATATCCAACCTTGTCCTGCACTGCTTTGTCAGTAATGATATTTCCAATCATCATATCAAAACCTGACGGATCAATACCATTATTCGCCATGTTGTCCTGTACTGCCGGCACTGCACATGGATCAAGGTCAGTTCCTACTGCATGCTTAATACCATACATAAGTGAAATGATTGCAAGAATACCACTTCCGGTTCCCACATCAAGCAATTCAGTCTCAGGAGTAATGTATTTTTTTAACTGCCTTATACAAAGCTGGGTAGTGTCATGCATACCTGTGCCAAATGCAGTACCCGGGTCAATATGAAGTACCTTTTTATCCTTATCCTCCTCCTTTATCTCCTCCCAAGAAGGAATAACGAGAAGATCATCTATATAAAACTGGTGGAAATACTGTTTCCAATTATTTATCCAGTCAATATCCTCTGTCTCAGATACCATAACTGTACCTTCGCCTACATCCATAAAATTACGAAGGTCATCAAGTTCATTGTTAATATCTGCAACCACCTTATCAGTATCTACCGGATTTTCATCACTCTCCTCAACAAAAAAGCTAAGGTAAGCAATCCCATCATCTTCCGGTCCATCAGGAAGTATATCCACAAACATCTGCTCCTTCTCAAGTGGTGTAAGCGGTATCTTATCCTCAATCTGGGCACCTTCAAGTCCTATATCATACAATGTACTGATAATAATATCCTCTGCATCTGTAATCGTTTTTATGGTAAATTTTTTCCACTTCATATTCTTTGTACCTTTCACTATTTTGTATTTAAATTGTGACTGCGAAGAACTTAGTTCTGAACAGTTAACGTTTTCTTATAACATAATAACAATAAAGGAGCATGTACGCAAGCACATGCCCCCATCAAATAATCAAAATTTATTGTTTAAAGACCACCTTTTTGTATCCATTGTGTTGCATCCGGATATATCTCGCATTTTTTACTTGAACCTGGAAAATCTGACAAATATATATGCTGAACCTCACCTAATTCAACATTATAATAAACTACCCAAAAAAGCTTTTTATTTGTTTTAGACACCGGAACCTTTCCTATCTCCAAAAATATTGCCTCCAAGAAGTTTGTAGCCTCAGTTGGCATTTTTGAATCACAATTCCATGCACATGCAACTGTATATTTAAATCCTCCACCATGTGTACCCATATTGTCCACAGCCTGAACTCTTGTTATTGCATCTCTTATTTTAAGTGCTGTATCCGCATCTATTGTCCTTTTGGCTTTATTCACATAACTGATATACGAAGGAACAAATATACCAAGAAGAACTGATATTACAGTTACGACTATCATTAATTCCAATAATGTAAAACCTGAATTATCTTTTTTATTATTCATAATAATAACCATGCTTTCTTCAAATTCTGCAAAAACTTCCGTTTAAGGTTTTTGCACACTATAACCATGCCTTTATTAAACTATTTTTTCTTCAAAAACATAATTTGTAAATATCTTTTATATACCTAAATTATACAATAGATAAATATGACTATTCAAGTCTCAGTTTTATAATTTCAAGACAATATAAAAAGATATGTGTAAAAGAACACATATCTTTTTATATTATTAGAATTTATCAAAAAATTTCTTCTTCTTTTCCTTCTTCTCTTCATTGACAGTAGTATCTTTTTCAGCATTTTTTACTGCTTCCAAAGAATTTCCTGTCTCTTTGTCAAATTTACGAAGAAGTTCTTTTGCTTCATTTGAAAGTTTTTCAGGAACCTGTACTACAAGAGTAACATAGTGGTCTCCTCTGATATCCTTATTGCGAAGTGAAGGAACACCCTTGCCACGAAGTCTTACTCTTGTGTCTGTCTGTGTACCTGCTTTGACATTATATGCAACCTTACCATCAACAGTGTCAATAATTACCTCTCCGCCAAGTGCTGCTATTGCAAATGAAACCGGAACTGTTGAGAATATATTCATATCCTGTCTCTGGAAAATAGGATGTCTGTCAACTACAACTTCAACAAGAAGATCTCCTCTTGGTCCTCCATTGGTACCTGGTTCACCCTTATCCCTGATTCGAACACTCTGACCATTATCAATACCGGCAGGAATTGATACCTGAATCTTCTTTCTGCCTGAAATATATCCTGTTCCATGACAATCAGGACATTTATCCTTTATTGTTTTACCGGAACCATTACAGTCAGGGCAGACCTGAGAATTACGAATCATACCAAATGGACTCTGATACTGTGTGAGCACCTGACCACGTCCATTACACTTACGGCAGGTTTCAGGTGACGTACCCGGCTTTGCACCACTTCCGTTACAGGTTTTACAGGTATCCTTCAAATTAAGGTCAAGTTCTTTATCTACACCAAAAACTGCCTGCTCAAATGTAATACGCACACTGGTACGGATATTGGCACCTCTCATTGGTCCATTACTTCTTGAACTGCTTCTGCCACCACCAAAGAAATCTCCAAAGATATCTCCAAAGATGTCAGCAAAATCTGCTCCACCAAAGTCAAAGCCGCCTGCTCCACCTGCTCCACCGTCAAAAGCTGCATGACCAAACTGGTCATACTGTCTTCTCTTGTCAGGATCACTAAGTATTGCATATGCCTCAGAAGCTTCCTTAAACTTCTTTTCAGCTTCGGCATCACCCGGATTCATATCCGGATGATACTTTTTAGCAAGCTGTCTGTATGCTTTTTTTATACTGGCATCATCAGCGCCACGTTCAACGCCTAATACCTCATAATAATCTCTTTTCTGATCAGCCATTATTTATTAAACCTCTCTGTAGTCACCATCTACTACATCATCAGCTGCGCTGTTATCTGCTGCCTGCGCACCACCCATATCAGGACCAGCCTGTGCTCCACCTGCTGCACCCTGCATATTCTCATACATCTTTGAGAAAAGATTCTGTGCCTTTGTCATAAGAGCTTCCTGCTTTGATTTTATTTCTGCTACCTGATCCTCTGTAAGCTCTGCATCCTTTGTGCTGTCAAGTAATGATTTAAGATCATTTAAATCAGCCTCTAATGCAGACTTCTCACCAGCGTCAATCTTGTCACCAACTTCGTTAAGAGCCTTCTCTGTCTGGAATACGAATGAATCAGCATCGTTTCTTGCATCGATAGCTTCTTTACGTTTCTTATCCTGAGCTTCATACTCAGCAGCTTCCTTAACTGCCTTTTCGATATCCTCATCAGACATGTTAGAGCCTGCTGTGATTGTGATGTGTTGCTCTTTACCTGTTCCCAAATCCTTAGCAGATACATTTACGATACCATTTGCATCGATATCAAATGTAACCTCGATCTGTGGAACACCACGTCTTGCAGGTGGGATACCATCAAGTCTGAACTGTCCAAGTGATTTGTTATCTCTTGCAAACTGTCTCTCACCCTGTACTACGTTGATATCAACTGCTGTCTGATTATCAGCAGCTGTAGAGAATATCTGGCTCTTCTTTGTAGGAATTGTTGTGTTTCTCTCGATAAGCTTTGTAGCAATACCACCCATTGTCTCGATAGAAAGTGAAAGTGGAGTTACATCAAGAAGAAGGATTTCGCCTGCACCTGCATCTCCGGCAAGCTTACCACCCTGAATAGATGCACCGATTGCAACACACTCATCCGGGTTAAGTGATTTACTTGGCTCTTTACCTGTAAGCTGTCTAACCTTATCCTGAACAGCAGGAATACGTGTTGAACCACCTACTAATAATACCTGACCGATTTCTGAAGCTGAAAGACCTGCATCCTTTAATGCGTTCTGAACAGGTACTGCTGTTCTTTCTACTAAATCATGTGTTAATTCATCAAATTTTGCTCTTGTAAGGTTCATATCGAAATGCTTAGGACCTTCTGCTGTAGCTGTGATGAAAGGAAGGTTGATATTTGTTGTTGTAGCTGATGAAAGCTCTTTCTTTGCCTTCTCTGCTGCTTCCTTTAATCTCTGCATAGCCATCTTATCACCTGAAAGGTCGATTCCCTCCTGGCTCTTGAACTCAGCTATCATCCAGTCAATAAGCTTATTATCAAAATCATCACCACCGAGTCTGTTATCACCGGAAGTAGCAAGAACTTCGATAACACCTTCACCGATTTCGATAATGGAAACGTCAAATGTACCACCACCTAAATCATATACCATGATTTTCTGCTCGTTTTCATTGTCAAGACCATAAGCTAAAGCTGCTGCTGTAGGTTCGTTGATAATACGTTTTACATCTAAACCTGCAATTTTACCTGCATCTTTTGTAGCCTGACGCTGAGCATCATTAAAGTAAGCAGGTACTGTGATTACAGCTTCTGTTACTTTTTCTCCAAGATAGCTTTCTGCATCTGCTTTTAATTTCTGAAGAATCATAGCTGAAATCTGCTGTGGAGAATATTTCTTATCATCAATTGTTCTGCCATGATCTGTACCCATGTCACGTTTGATAGAAGCGATTGTCTTATCTGCATTTGTTACAGCCTGACGTTTTGCAGGTTCACCAACAAGTCTTTCTCCTGTTTTTGTAAATGCTACTACTGAAGGTGTAGTTCTTGCTCCTTCTGTATTTGCGATAACTGTAGGTTTACCACCTTCCATAACTGCTACACAGCTATTTGTTGTTCCTAAATCGATACCAATGATTTTGCTCATATCTAAGCCCTCCTATTATAATTAAACAATCATTTTCTTATTGAACTACTGCTACCATACTATGTCTTACGACACTGTCGCGATAGGTATAACCTTTTAATAATTCCTGTGCGATAACACCGGATTCATATTCTTCACTTTCAACCTGCATTACTGCATTATG
>JAFPAQ010000199.1 GCA_017424235.1 Lachnospiraceae bacterium
ATACCTTCTTTAATGTCAAGATATCTGTCCGCTGTACGAATGTTATTAAGGTACTTTGAAACACCACCAACATTTTCAGAGATTGACATATTGTTATCATTTAAAACAACAATAAAATTTCCCTTCATCCTTGAAGCATTATTAAGAGCTTCATATGCCATGCCACCTGTAAGTGATCCATCGCCAATGACCGAAACTACATAATTATCTTTACCAAGAATATCTCTTGCTTTGACTAATCCCAGACCAGCAGAAATTGATGTTGAGCTATGTCCTGTATCAAAACAGTCACAATCACTTTCCTTTCTCTTAGGAAAACCACTCATCCCACCATATTTTCGAAGATTTTCAAATCCTTCTTTTCTTCCTGTAAGAATTTTGTGTGTATATGATTGATGTCCAACATCCCATACAATCTTATCCTCGGGCAAATCAAGACATAAATGAAGTGCCATTGTAAGCTCAACTGCACCAAGGTTAGAACCCAGATGACCACCTGTGACACTGATTTTATTGATCAAAAATTCTCTTATTTCTTCAGCTAATCTATTCAAATCCTCAGGAGGAATTTTTTTTATATCATTTTCTTTTTCTATTTTTTCCAAAATCATATAAAATACTCCTTTGTATTAAGTTCAATTTAAAATGTTTATTTAATTCTGGTAATAAGACTCTTTATTAATTCCATAAGAAATTCATTTGAGATTCCATTACTATTTCCAAGCTGTTCAAGATTTTGAATCGCTCTGTTAGACATTATCTTCTGATCCTGAGTTGCCTGATCTATACCTTTAAGTGACACGTATGTCATTTTATTATTCTTCTCATCACTTCCGATAGGCTTTCCAAGTTCTTCAAAAGTACTGGTTATATCAAGAATATCATCTTGAATCTGAAAAGCCACACCTATATCGTAAGCCGCTTTTTCAACAACTTCGAGCTGACTTTCAGTTGCTCCTGCAAGTACAGCACCTATCATCATTGATGCCTGTATAAGTGCCGCAGTTTTATGCTCATGTATAAAAAGCAGATGCTTTTCCCATGGATGATTTTTAAGTGCTTCATCCTCCCTGCTATCAGATATATTTTCAGCCTCAATATCTGCGGTCTGACCGCCTATCATTCCATAAATTCCTGCTTTTCGTGCCAAAATAGAAAGTGCTTTTGATACAGCTAAAATATCTTTTGGGTCTACCATTTCAAAAGCCTTAACTGCTGTTTCAAAAGCATAATTTAACAGACCATCCCCTGCCAGAATGGCCATAGCTTCGCCGTAAACAACATGTGTTGTTTTACGTCCACGTCTGTATTCATCATTATCCATAGCCGGAAGGTCATCATGTACAAGAGAATATGTATGTATCATCTCTATTGCCGCCATAAATGGCTTAACAACGTCTCTCGTACCTCCAAAAAAGCGATATGTTTCCTCCATAAGCATAGGTCTTAGTCTTTTGCCGCCGGCAAGAACACTATAATTCATGGCCTCGATCACACTTTTTTGCCAGCCTTTTTCTTCCGGAAGAAATTCAGCTATAATTTTTTCAATATGTTCTACTCTGCTTTTTAATTCATTATCAAAATTCATCCAATTCACCATTTTCATTTAACTTAAGAACTGCTTTTTCAACCTTATCAATCTTATCATTACAATTTTGAATAAGCTTAATTCCTTCTTTGTATATTTTAAATGACTCTTCAAGAGAAATATCCTCTTTTTCAAGCCTGCTTATCACAGCTTCAAGCTTTTCAAAGGTCTGTTCCAATGTAATTTCTTTTGCCATAACTATTCCTCATATATGCTTATATCCGTTACTTTCGCCTCAATAAGTCCATTTCTAACATAAACCTTGAGCATATCTCCTTCTTTTACCCTACTAACATCATTAACAACTGTTCCATCTTCTTTCTCTGTAAATGAATATCCCTGATTTAGTTTTTCAAGTGGAGATAATCCCTTTAATTTTTCAACATACAAAGCAAGCCTGTGTTTATCAGATTTTACTTTAGAGTTTATACTGTTATTAAGTTTCTCCTCTATTTCCATACAATATGTACGCTTTTCACGAATCTGATTTAACGGGCTTAAATATTTGATCCTTGTTGAATAATTAAGCAATTCATTCTTTTGTTTTCTTAGATTGCGATCCATAGCAAAATCAAGAGTACCTCTGTAGATTTCCAGTTTTTCCATAAGCTGTACAATATCATAAACTGCAAGTTCAGCTGCTGCTGATGGGGTAGGTGCTCTCATATCTGCAACAAAGTCAATTATTGTCGTGTCTGTTTCATGTCCAACAGCTGATATTACAGGAACTGAACAGTCAAAAACTGCCTGCGCCACAGCTTCTTCATTAAATGCCCACAAATCTTCAATAGAACCTCCACCACGTCCTACTATCATTACATCAACACCCAGATTTTCCAAAGCATGAATACCGTTTACAATACTCTCCACAGCCTGTTCACCTTGAACAATTGCCGGATATAATATAATCTGAACATATGGATTTCTTCTGGTAGCAATATTTATGATATCTCTTACTGCTGCTCCTGTATCTGCAGTTACTACTCCAAGCCTGCTTATATATTTAGGTATAGGCTTTTTGTACTCACTCGCAAACATTCCCATGTCTGAAAGTTCTCTCTTTAACTTTTCAAATCTTTCATATAAAAGACCTACTCCGTCAAGAATAATCTGACGCGCATATAATTGATATTTTCCATCTCTTTCATATACATCAATCGTACCACCAACCACTACCATCTGTCCTTCTTCAAGCTTAAAGGACAAACCTCCTCGATTGCCTGCAAACATAACACAGGATATAATGCCTTTTGAATCCTTTAAGGTAAAATAAATATGTCCGGATGAATGATATTTACAGTTACTTACCTCACCCTTCACCATAATGGATCTAAGCATAAAATCCTGCGTAAACATATTTTTTATATAGGAGTTTACCTGCGCTACTGTATATACATTATGCATTCAGAAATATCTCCTTATTTTTATGCGAATTTAGCAAGTACACCATTGATAAAGCCTGCTGATTCTTCCTGCCCAAATTTTTTAGCAAGCTCAACAGCCTCATTAATTGCTACACCCGTAGGAACTTCTTCATCAAACATAATCTCATAAACTGCAACTCTTAAAATAGCAAGATCAACCTTACCCATTCTCTGAGTTGTCCAGCCCTTTGCTCTTTCATTGATACTGTTATCAATCTCCTCAAGCTTTTCAAGTATACAGTTTGCTTTTTTAGAAATGTATTCCGTGTCTTTCTCTTTCACATTTCTTTCAACATAATCAACATCTTCAAAGAAAAACTGCTCCTGCTGAGCCATTTCTTCCATGTCATTAAATTCAACTCTGAAAATAAATTTAAAAATCTGTTCCCTAAGTTCTCTTCTGCTCATGTATTATATTTCCTCTTAAAATAGTACTAACTTATTACTGTTCATTCATATAGACAAACTTATTCAGGCATTTCAATCCCTACTATTCTGACATTAACGTCAGTTACATTCAAGCCTGTCATAGTCTCAATAGCGTTCTTTATCTTGTCCTGAAGTCTGCTGCATGTAGTAGGAATATTATATCCATATAAAAGATTTACTGCCACATCAACAGAAACATTTTTTTCAGTGATATCTACCTTGACTCCCTTAGTCTGCTTCTTCATTCCAACCTTGCTCATTATCTCGTTTGGAATTGTACCAACCATATGGCTTACACCTTCAACCTCTGTAACAGCAAGAGCCGTAATCATTGCTACAACATCATTTGCAATCTTAACGGTTCCAAACTCATCTCCTTCTGTCAGGCATACATTTTTTTCTATCTGTTTTTCCATGAGTAAAACCTCCTATTCTAGTAATAAATATATTCTTATCATAACACAATTTGTTTGCATAGTAAAAATAAAATTAGAAACTTTCTGAATATAATTCACATGAATGTTATTAAATAAATATATTCCAAAAGCTTATGGTTCTCTGCGTTGAGTTATTTGCATATGCTATCGACCTGCCTCTGTTACTTATCAGACTAAAAACTCTCTGTTCATCAATAAGCTTACTTCTGACAATATCAAAAGTATAACTGTCACAGCATTTTATTGTAACATAGTCTGCTGCTCTTACAGCTTCACTATCAAATATATTTAATAACTGTTGTTCATTATACTCTGTAATATACAAACCTTCCCTTACAAAGTAGTTATCTGTTATACTGTTACATTCCGGCAACTGTACTACTGTTTCGAGAGAATGTGTCTTCATAAGTTCTTCTGTTGATACAAGAAAATAATCATAATTTATATCCGGACAAAATCCATCTGATGATTCACTTTCATCCTCCCTGACAGAATATGACGCATCACCCCAGGTCGGGTCTATATAATAATATTCATTATTCACTCTTACCAGATTCCACGCGTGTCGTCCGCTGTTAACAAAACCTGTAACCAGATATGACTGAATATCCAGCTTATTTAGCAGATATTGAAATGCCTTTGCATATCCCTGACATACTGAACGTCCCTCAATAAATACAGAACATATATTTTGATTATTTTCAGCTTCACTATCATACTCTGTATTGTATATCAGATATTCATAAATATACTTAACCTTATAATATTCATCTGTGGTTTCAGGAATATTTGCCAGATACTCATTAACTCTTTGGTCAATAAGCATCTGGTTTTGTTCAATTTCTTCAACTGACATATTATATCTTCCTGAAAATGCGATTCGTGTAGTATACCCGGCAGTCTTGTACTCTGTATATTCATATCCCTCTACATAAAACAGCTCAGGATGATCATTTAAAACACAGTTAAAAACCGGATCAATAATCTGTTTATCGGTAGTTGAAATATATACATTATCATCTATATTAGTAAGAATATCATATATTTCAAGATAGAGCTTTTTCTCATCTTCCTCCAGATTATGATATGCATAATATATTTTTGGCATTTGCTCAAAAATATCATTATCTGCTTCGATAGGATTTTCTGTTTTACAATCATCAGCAACAGACTCATCCAATTCTTCACCTTCTGACTGCGGCTCATCACTTATCCGGGAAATATTCATATTCTCTTCTTTATCATAAGAAAAATCTTTCAGCTCTGCACACCCTTGCATATTAAAAAGTAATCCGGCTATTATAATGCAGTTCAAAAGCCCTGACTTTTTTTTCATCCACCACACTCCACAGCTTGTCTCTAATTTCGTCCAAATTCAGATAATATAAGTCCCTTATTTCTATCCTGAGTCATTCCAATACTCCACTGATTGATAAATAATAATAATGGATTGCCCTTTAAATCCTGTATCTTCTTCATATCTGACGTTCCTGTCAGTTTTGCAAGATCTATTTCATCCTTATTTTCAATCCAGCGAATATACTCATATGGCAATGGTTCAAGCCGGATTTCAACATTGTATTCATTTTCCAGTCTGTACTTTAATACATCAAACTGAAGTACACCTACTACTCCTACAATTATTTCCTCCATACCGGTATTAAACTCCTGGAAAATCTGAATAGCACCTTCCTGAGCTATCTGGTTTACACCCTTGATAAACTGCTTACGTTTCATAGTGTCTATCTGACGCACTCTTGCAAAATGTTCCGGTGCAAATGTAGGAATCCCTTCATAACAGATATTGTTCTTTGGTGCACATACAGTATCTCCTATAGAGAAAATACCCGGATCAAATACGCCTATGATATCTCCGGCATATGCCTCACTAAGAATTTTTCTTTCATCCGCCATTATCTGCTGTGGCTGTGAAAGCCTCATTACCTTATTTCCCTGAACATGCTTTACTTCAACTCCTGCATCAAACTTGCCTGAACATATCCTCATAAATGCAATTCTATCGCGATGCGCTTTATTCATATTTGCCTGAATCTTGAATACAAAAGCTGAAAAGTCATTTGTAGTAGGATCTATCTCCTCTCCATCAGAAACACGTGGAAGTGGAGTAGTCGCCATTTTCAAAAAGTTCTGCAAAAATACCTCAACACCAAAGTTTGTTAAAGCAGAACCAAAAAATACTGGTGTAAGCTTGCCTTTTCTTACTTCCTCTAAATCAAATTCTGCACTGGCGCCATCAAGAAGCTCTATCTCATCCTTAAGTGTCATCATTGCAGCTTCACCTATGTTGGCAATCAAAGCAGCTTCATCATCCATAGGAATTACGGTAGTCTCACCCTCTTTGGTTCCCTTTTGAGTATCAGAGAATGTAAGTACACTGTTTTCATGTCTGTCATACACACCCTTAAAGGCTTTTCCTGAACCAATCGGCCAATTAACCGGACAAGTTGCAATTCCCAATTCTTTTTCTATCTCATCAAGAAGTTCAAAAGTATCATTTGCATCTCTATCCATTTTATTAATAAAGGTAAAGATAGGGATTCCTCTCATTCCACATACCTTAAAAAGCTTTCTGGTCTGTGCCTCAACGCCCTTAGAAGCATCAATTACCATTACAGCTGAGTCTGCCGCCATAAGTGTTCTATAGGTATCTTCTGAGAAATCCTGATGTCCGGGCGTATCAAGAATATTTATGCAATATCCATCATAGTTAAACTGCAAAACGGAAGATGTAACCGAGATACCTCTTTCCTTTTCTATTTCCATCCAGTCTGATACTGCATGTTTTGCAGTCGCCTTACCCTTAACACTTCCGGCAAGATTGATTGCACCACCATAAAGCAAAAATTTCTCAGTCAATGTTGTTTTACCAGCATCGGGATGCGAAATAATGGCAAAAGTTCTTCTCTTATTAATTTCTTCAGCAATATTACTCACTTGTATATCCTCCGTTTGTATATATATTGTTATGCTCCGCAAATGTATTTATGCGAAACGGTTTTATTATCAAAATAGTCAGTAAATATTCACAAATATTAAAGCATACTTGTGCCGGATACTTCCTGATCAACATTTAAATAATGCAAAACTGTAGCTGCTATATCCGAAAAAGTGTCTCTTGTATGATAATTTACAGGCTTTATATTTTTACCATACATTATAAATGGGGTGTGCTCTCTTGAATGGTCAGTGGACTCAATATATCCGGGGTCACAGCCATGATCGGCTGTTATGATAAGTAAATCCTCTTCTCTCATCTTATCCATTATTTTCAGAAGACTGCTATCAAAATATGCAAGAGCTTTTGCATATCCATCAATATCATTTCTATGACCATAAAGCATATCATAATCTACCAGATTAACAAAACACAGACCCTCAAAATCTTTATCCATGTATTCCAGAGTTTTCTCTATACCTTCTTCATTTCCCTTTGTATAGACAAATTCTGTAATGCCTTTTCCGGCAAAAATATCATTGATCTTTCCGACAGCAATGACATCTTTGTCATTTTCTTTTAAAACATCAAGCATAGTTTTCTTTGGCGGAACAAGAGAAAAATCATGTCTCTTAGGTGTTCTTGTATAATTACCTGCTTCACCGATAAATGGTCTTGCAATAACACGCCCTACACCATGCTCTCCCTGTAAAATATCACGGGCAATTCTACAGTATTCGTACAATTTTTCAACAGGTACGATATCCTCGTGTGCTGCAATCTGAAATACACTGTCAGCTGACGTATATACTATCAAGTCACCGGTTTTTAAATGCTGATCACCATAATCATTTATTACCTTTGTGCCTGAGTAAGGTTTATTACACAATACTCCTCTTCCTGTTAATTTGGAAAATCTATTAAGAACCTCATTGGGAAATCCATCCGGATAAACAGGTAAAGGATTTTCTGATATGATTCCCGCAATCTCCCAATGACCTATTGTTGTATCTTTTCCTTTTGAAGACTCTTTCATTCTTGCAAACGCAGCAATAGGATTATCCTCTTTCTCCTGATTTTTACATACAACTCCATCAATGTTAAAAAGTCCCATTTTTTTCAAATTAGGAATGTCAAACCATTTGCTTGTTGACACTGAGCCTATGGTATTAGTACCTTTATCGCCATAAGCTTCAGCATCTTCCATTTCTCCTATTCCAAAGCTGTCTAATACAATTAAAAATACTCTTTTCATACGTGCTCCTTTCTCAAACAAGATTGTACATAAAGATTGACACTTTAGTATATCACATAAAAGATAAAAAGACACCTTTTTTAAATATTAAATTTTTATTCAAAAATTACTTCCTTAACAAATCATTCTGCATCAGATATGGTTATTATTATATTTTCCGGTGCGACTCCTGTTTTTCGCTGTACAATGTCAATTATCTGGGCAGTCTGTGCATCTGTAAGACTTGCTGCGCCTATCATAACATCCGCATAACCGTCGCTAAGACTTACCACTGTCTGTGAAAATCCCTTTGCTTCCAATAACATCTGAGCATCCGCTTCCTTTTGTGTCATTTGTGTAAGCTCTATCATACTTGTAACAGCCTCCTGCTTTGCACTTTCTGTTAAAGTATCATTATCTATTATTTCCTGCAGTGCCTGCTTATTCTGCGCTCTTGTCTGCTCCTTTATAAGCTTTGCGCCTGCAAGTGACATTGTTCCTGTTTCCGTCAGCCCTGTTGCACTGGTAAATACTGCTTCTCCAGGCATTTCAAAATTGTCATTTTCTGAAGCATCTGCCACCTTTTTGTCTTCGCCATCATCGAGCACACCATGACTGGCTGTAATATCAACAGCATTAGAATCTACACTTTCTACCTTATCCTCTACATTCATATTTCCACTTAAATAATTTTCAGTTATAGTCACATCATCAGTATCAAGGCTTGCTATATCTACATTATCGCCTTTGGAATAATCTGATACTGTATTTTCTCCATCATCATTTAATGAAATTGCAAGCATATTATCCTCATCAGATATTTCATAAGATAATGCTGAGTCACTTCCGTCTGTTGAAATAAAATCTGCTTCCCCAATTTTTGCTCCAGCAAAATTTAAATATCCTGCCACTGCGATCATTATTGCAAGAGTCGTAATCATAATTTGATTCTTTTTAAATATTCTTTTCACAAAACCATATCCTTCCCCGTTTTGATCTGCTAATTTAATATTATTCTTACATAACTTGAAATAGAACCTATTTTATAACTAATCGTTATATTCGTCGATGTATTTTGCTATTTCAACCCGATAACCTCTATTTTGTTCGCATCAATTCCATACAGTGCCATTACAAGCCTGATTATCCTGAGTCTGGTATCCTCTGTATCTACACCCTGTGCAGCAACTACCACACCCTTAATCTCAGGATTTATCGTCTGAACCACAAATGGTATATCTTCCCCATAAGAATTAACTGTGTAAACCGTCTTTTCACTTTTGGTATTTTCACTAGTATCACTTTTGGTTGTATTACTTGTCGGTACATCTTTTTCCACCACATACTTTTGGGATGCCCCCATATATATAAGTACTTTTACATCCCCTATACCTTCCACCTGTTTCAAAAAATCTTCAAGCTCTTTTTCAAGCTGTGCCTGATATTCTTTATCATCCGTTTTTTGGACTGTATTTTCTTCAATATTTACTTTTTCCTCATTTATTTCCTGTTCATATATATTATTATGTTCTTTTTCCCTATATGATGTATTTACAGGCTTTGTCGGAAGCATAATCACATATATAAGTATCCCCCCAAAGAATAGAACCAGCATATTTTCCTTAGTAAGCAGTTTTTTTATATCCATTCCTGAAATTTCACTAATTTTTTGCAATATCCTTTTCATTCAATTCCTCGATTCTGCCCCATTATTTTTTCATGTATTTTATTGCTGCCATTTATTTTATACAAATCATTGCTGTATTCTTTTTCCTGTAACTCCCACTGAGTAATCCAGCTTTCATACATTTTATCTGCATCATTTATACTGCTCTCAACATTACCAATAAATGATATAAGTATTCTGCAGCTGATACATAATACAATCATATAGGAAACAAACTTTAAATACTTTTGATAACTGCTTCCATTAGTTAATTGCAACATACACTGATAACAAATTATCACATATATAAGTCTTCTGATATTTATTGCAAGCTGATACATAACCTTCCACCATTCTAAGTACAATTTCAAATCCCTGTTGAATTAATTATTGCAGCAATAGAAACAAAAAATAATGAGGTAACTGTAACAAGTATCCTTATCAGCAGATATCCCGCATTTGAAATATACTCTGAACATTTTGTCATAGATTTCTCACCACATATCGCACCTAAAACACTACTTATTTTTATCGTTCCCCAAATAATCGCAATATTTATTATCGGTACTGCCATAATTAATATAAGCAATACAAGAATAACTACTCCAACACTGTTTTTTATTGCAGTTGCAGATATAAGCATTACATTAGATACTGATTCTGCAATATCACCTATTGCAGGTATCACACCTGCAGTTTTCTCAACAAAAGCAATGTTTGCTTTATCAATCACAGGTGTTACTATTACCTGAAGAATACTGCTTACAGAAAAAATCATTATGGATATTTTTAATATACCCTGTATTGATTTGTAAATTGTGTCTGTCAATTGTCTTAGTCTTTCTTCATTCCAAATACTTTCGGCAAGTCCCAAAAGCATATATCCTTCAACAATTGGTACAAGGGAAGCAAGAATGACATTTTCCAAAAGACATAAAAATCCGAGAAGCAGTTTGTAAAATATCATTGCTGACATTCCATATCCTGTAGACGCTACACATATCATATATGCCGGCAGCATAATTTTTAGAAAATCTACCATTTCATTTATTGCATTTGTCATGATGTCCTGCATTTCATTATATGCATTTATCAGCACCAGCATCTGACATAAAAGGAAAAATATACCTGCTGCCTTTGCTGCACCATTATTCTTAAATGCAGACATAAATGTATTTACAATAGCAGCAGCTATAAAAAGCACAAATATTGATACAAATAAATTTTTCCATGTAAATAAATATTCTGACACCACATTCTTTATATATTTAAAAAATATACCCGGCTCTAATACCCAATTTCCCTTTAATACATCATTTACCATATCCATAGTATCTATATTATTGTCAGGCAGCAGATTGTGTATAAGCCTGTCTGTAAATTCAAACTCCGGCAAAAGTTCTTCCCAAATATTTGCGCTAAGATCATATTCATTCATTTTTACTAACCATGCCTTTCCTATACTAATCCATATTTCTGAGCAATTTATTGAGAAGAGGTGACGAGCATTTCAAGCATTGTCTTTATCATAGGGAGTCCCGCCATCATTATTGATATTTTCCCAAATAATTCTATATGACTTCCAAGAGCAGAATACCCCGAATCCCTGCACAGATTAGCTGAAAATTCACAAAGATATGTGATTCCTATAAGCTTAATAAATAATTTAATATACACAACATTTTCTGCAAGTACATTCTGCCACTGTTTTATTTCCTCAATTGTGCCTCTCATAATTCCCATTATTTTAAGTGCAATGCAAAAACCGGTAAGAATAATTATCATAATTGCAAATTCCGGCTTGTCTTTTCTTATGATTATTGCTGACAAAAGTCCCGCAAGCGATAATATACACACTGATATCATATTCAGACAACCTCATCTTTTCATCTTCTAATTTACAATTCAAATATATCCTTTATCATTTCAAACAAATCATATATGTACGGAACTATCCATGAAAGTACCAGTACAAGTCCTGCAAGACTTATGAGAAAAGCATGCTCTTCTCTTCCACTATGCTTTAGCACCTGTCCCAAAATTGTAATCAATATTCCAACAGCTGCAATTTTAAAAATTATATTTACTTCCATTACTTCTCCTTAGACATCAGATAAACAAAATCAACAGAAATACACCTGACAAGAGACTGAGTGTCTTTATTAGTTTTTCTTTTTGTGATCTTTGTATTTCCAACTCTTCTATCATTTTATCCATCTCACTTTGAAGTATTTTTATTGCTCCTATCTGTGCCTTGTCATCCTCATATCCCAGAACCTTTCCTATCTGTTGCAGATTATCTATAACTTTTTTACTGCAATTTACCTGCGCTTTTAATATATCAATATTCTTACCCCATAGCTCCCAAAGACCTTCACCATTTCTCATTTTCATTTGTTCTGAAACCGACATCAAAAAATGATCATAGGGTCTTTCTATCTTTAATGAGACTATTTCAAATATTTCTTCCATTGTCCTGTGCAAATACACAATTTCTCTTTCAATGCCAAAAAGAATTTTTCTTTGAATTTTTAAGTTATATATTTCATTTTTTAAATCCAGGCAGATTGCATTTCCAAAGCCAAATGCCCCTGAAATCACCATCAGGCCTGCAATAAAATATGCCCACATATCATACTTCCCTTCATATCCAAAACATTTGCGCACCTGTTGTTCTTTTCGTCATAATACAGTTGAATAAATCTATTAAAAATATTCATTTTTATAATATCCCTCATTTCTATTTTTGCCAGAATATCTCCAAAAGTGTTTCCATGAATTGTTGCAATTATTCTACATCCACTTACACCAGCTCTAAACATTGCTTCTGCATCTTCCATTTTACCTATTTCATCAACTGCAATGATTTTAGGTGAAAATGCTCTCACAAGAATATCTATACCTAATGCTTTTCCACCTCCTGTTATAATATCTGTTCTCTTTCCACAATCAAGTGTTGCAATTCCACGATATGCTCCAGCTATCTCTCCTCTCTCATCCACCAGCCCGGTATTGACCCCTTTAGTTATGACATTACCGTCAGAAATTATTCTCACCAAATCCCTAAGTAAGGTTGTTTTCCCTATTCCCGGTGATGATATTATCAATGTATTTAATGCAAGTCCATTTCCATCACATATATATTTTATAACCTTTTCTCCTATTCCCTTTATTTCATGCGCTATTCTGATATTTATATACCTTGCAGCATTGACCATATATCTTCCATCCTCAGCGACAGAGAGTTCTCCTGTTACTCCGATCCTATGCCCACCTTCAAGCATTATATATCCCTGCTTTCTTTCCTCTTCAAATGCATAGATTGAATCATGACATATATATCTAAAAAACTCGTCAATTTCTTTTGCCGAATATACAATCTCCAAAATATTTTCCTTATCTGTAACCACTTGTATATTCTGGTTTACCCTTATACGAATTTCCCTGATCTGATTTATCCTTGTATCCCATTTGTACCATACATTTCTCTGGTTCTCAGGAAAAAAATCACTTATTTTTTCAATCATATCTACCATCCCTTTAATCTTCTTAACTCAATATATGTGTACAGGCTAAAATTATTACAAAAAAATAAGAAGTATTAAAATCTTTTCGACTTTAATACTTCTTACTATTTCTTATATTTACCTTGCTAATTCAAAATCAGTGCTGAGCTACATCCTTCATAGAGAAGCTGATTCTGCCCATCTTATCTTTGCCAAGACAAACAACAGTGACAACATCACCTAATGTAAGCACATCCTCTACATGATTGATTCTTTCCTTAGAAATCTTAGAAATGTGAACCATACCTTCTTTGCCTGGAGCAAACTCAAGAAATGCACCAAACTCTTTAATACTGATTACCTTGCCTTTAAATACCTGACCTTCTTCAAAATCAGTAGTGATAATCTTGATAAATTCACAAGCCTTGTCCATCATGGCTTTGTCTGTTCCACAAATACTTACAAAACCATCATCAGTTATATCAATCTTAACACCTGTCTGATCAATAATCGAATTGATTGTCTTACCTCTCTGACCAACAACATCACCAATCTTCTCAGGATCAATCTGTATCTGAATAATCTTAGGAGCGAACTCACCAACTTCTTTTCTTGGTTCTGCAATTGCCGGCTTCATACAGTTGTCCATGATATAAAGTCTCGCATCATGACATCTCTGAATAGCACCTTCAACGATAGGTCTTGTAAGACCATGAATCTTGATATCCATCTGAATAGCTGTGATACCTTCTGTTGTACCGGTTACCTTGAAGTCCATGTCTCCAAAGAAATCTTCAAGTCCCTGAATATCTGTTAACAATACAAAATCATTATCTTCTTCATAATGTTCACTTGTTACAAGTCCACACGAGATACCGGCTACCATTCTCTTGATTGGCACACCTGCTGCCATAAGTGACATACATGAAGCACATGTAGAACCCATTGATGTAGAACCATTTGATTCAAATGTTTCTGATACTGAACGGATTGCATATGGGAAATCCGCCTCTGATGGTAATACAGGAACAAGAGCCTTCTCAGCTAATGCGCCATGACCAATCTCACGTCTTCCCGGTCCTCTTGAAGGCTTTGTTTCACCTACAGAGTATGAAGGGAAGTTATAGTGATGCATATATCTCTTTGTTGTCTCATTCTCATCAAGTCCATCTACCTTCTGTGCTTCTGATAAAGGAGCAAGTGTAGTAATATTACAAATCTGAGTCTGTCCTCTTGTAAACATTGCAGAACCATGTACACGAGGTATTATATCTGTCTCAGCAAATAATGGTCTGATCTGTGTAAGTTCACGACCATCCGGACGCTTATGATCCTTTAAAATCATCTTACGAACAGTCTTTTTTTGATATTGATAAACAGCTTCTCCAAGAACAGCAAGCCATTCTTCCTTCTCTGCAAAAGCTTCTTCAAATTTTGCTGTGATATTCTTAATATTTTCTTCACGAACCTGTTTTTCATCTGTGAATACTGCTACTTCCATTTCTTCAGGAGTAACGATTTTCTTCATTTCATCAAACATTTCCTGTGGAATAGCACATGACTCATACTCATGCTTTGGTTTTCCAATCTCAGCAACCATATTATTGATAAACTCAATAATAGTCTGGTTTACTTCATGACATTTGTAAATTGCCTCTATCATCTTTGCTTCAGGTATCTCATTAGCACCGGCTTCAATCATGATAACCTTCGTGCTTGTAGAAGCAACTGTGAGCTGCAAATCACCATTTTTCCACTGCTCCTGACTTGGGTTTACAATAAATTCACCATCAATCATACCAAGCTGTGTAGTAGCACATGGACCATCAAATGGAATGTCTGAAATACTTGTAGCAATTGCAGAACCAAGCATTGCCACTAATTCAGGACGACATTCAGGGTCAACTGACATTACCATATTGTTAAGAGTTACATCATTTCTGTAATCCTTTGGGAACAATGGACGCATCGGTCTGTCAATAACACGGGAAGTAAGAATAGCATTTTCACTTGCCTTACCTTCTCTCTTATTAAATCCACCAGGAATCTTTCCAACAGCATATAATTTTTCTTCATATTCTACGCTTAATGGGAAGAAATCTATACCGTCTCTTGGTTTATCTGAAGCTGTAGCTGTAGATAAAACTGTTGTATCTCCATAATGCATAAAAGCTGCACCATTAGCCTGAGCTGATACTCTTCCTACATCTACAGAAAGAGTACGTCCACCTAATTCCATGCTGAATGTCTTGAAAACTTTTTCTTTTTTTTCACTAAATGTTCCGTTATACATGTTTTATACCATACCTTTCTATAATTTAAAATGAGAAATTATCCTCTTATATGAAAACAAGGGGGCGGTAAAAATCCGCCCCCAGATTGTTTTAATCATTGCAATTATTCGAAATTACTTTCTAATTCCAAGCTTCTCAATCAAAGCACGATATCTTTCAATATCTGTATCCTTAAGGTAGTTAAGTAATCCACGTCTCTGACCAACCATCTTAAGAAGACCACGTCTTGAATGATGATCCTTCTGATTTTTCTTTAAGTGCTCATTTAACTCCTGAATTCTTGCTGTTAATACAGCGATCTGAACTTCTGGTGAACCTGTATCACCTGGTGTTCTTGCATATTCAGCGATAATTGCCTGCTTTTTTTCCTTAGCTATCATTGTAAAATCCTCCATATAAAAATATTATTTATCACCCTATACCAAGTCTGGGTCGGAGCGTCCCGACACTGGGTATCGGTTAACTGTGAGCCTAACTGCTCACACTTGTATAGTATATCATACAACTAATCCATGTGCAAGCATAGAGTTAAAATTTATGGTAAAAATCTTCTAATACATGAAATCGAGCGATAACTTACAGACGAAATCTTTATACCTGTTTTTGGACTTGATGCATGTACAACCTGTCCACCGCCAATATAAATAGCTACATGATTTATACTTCCATTCTTAGAATAGAATACAAGGTCTCCAGGCTGTGCCTCAGCAAGTGTAACTGCCTTACCCATTTTTGCCTGTGATGCTGCATGATGTGGAAGACTTACACCATATTTTTTATAAATACTTAATGTAAATCCAGAACAGTCAGCTCCATTTGTAAGACTGGTACCACCCCACACATAAGGATTTCCTATAAATGTCTTTGCATACTGGACAAGATCAACTCTTACATCTGAAACGCCTTCACCATATTTGAGTTCTGTAAGCGTAACAGCTTTTTCAAGACGCTCTTCTACATCTACAAAATCTCCTGAGACATAAGCCTCTTCATCATCAAGTAAAAACTTAATCCAGCCATTTTCCATTATTTCAATAACTTCAAGCTCTTCTTCCTCGGGAATAAGAGTTATGACAATACTGTCAGTATTTGGTTCTTCTCTTACCTTTAAAGTCTGTGTATTAACAACTGCTATCATCGAAGCAACCTGCTTACCTCTTTCAATAGCATCATTTCCCATATATAAATACTCTGTACTACAATAACCATCTACTTTTCCTGATTTTATATGTGCCCATCCATTATCATCTATCTCAAGAATCTCACATGCCGCATCCTTAGGAAGCTTTCCTATAAGTTTTCCTGTCTCAGATGCTTCTTCCCTTACATTTAAATGATTATCAACATGCGCGATACCAAGATTTTTGTATCCCCAATATGTCTGCGGCTCTTCAATTTCCTGCTCTTGTTTTGATACTTCATCCGTTTCAGAAGTCTGTAAATCTTCTTCATATAATGCTACTGCAACTTCTTCATCCAGACTATTAGCAGCTGCGAAATTCTGTTCAATACCTGCATATAAAGGTACATATTCTTCACTAATTTCAGTATTATCAGGTACTTCTGTATATGCTGAGAAATCTATTTCTTCAACTATATTTTCATTTGCAATTCTTGTCTCTTTTGTCTTGGCATAGCTTTTATCTGCTCCCGAAATATTTACATATAATCCAACTCCACAAACAATAAGTGCTGCACTCACACCTGTTATTAATCCTGCGTATCTTGCTTTATTAATCTTCTTCATTAATTCAAGTATGCCTTTCTTAAAAACCGGAATATTTACAGTTACGTTAAATGTTACATATTTATTAAGTCTGTAATAAAAAATTAGTACTTTGAAAGTATATCATCACTAATATATAGTGTCAATATATCTAAAGTACCAATAAATTCCTGTTTTTTATTCTTTTTTATATAATCGCATAAGTTTTATTGTTATATATTAATATATAGCTTTCTGATATCATTAATGTTTATGTGCATATATAACAAATCAGAAATGAAATATCTATTTTATTTTAATACTATTATGACAACCAGCAAATTGTCTGAATCTTAAAAACCTATATTCCATGATACAATCGGCCTTCCATTATATCCTTCTGCATCTGCTTTTTTAATTCGTCAACACCATTAAATTTCATTTCAGGACGCTTATAAGATAAAAGAAATACTTCCATATCCTCTCCATAAACATCATCATTAAAATCATAAATATAGGTTTCAACCCCCATCGCAGAACCATCTACGGTAGGTTTTGTACCAATATTTGTTATGGAATAGTATTTTTTTCCACTATGCTTTGCACCATTTAAGTAAACATACGAATAATATACTCCGTTAGGAGGTAACAGCTTTTCAGATACCGGCAACTGATTAACTGTTGGCATGCCAATTGTCCTGCCAAGCTTTCTGCCATGTACTATCTCTCCACCTATATGGTAAGGAGTACCAAGCAGTTTTTTAACCATTTCCATGTTACCTTTTCTTACTTCTTCCCGTACATAGGTTGAGCTTATTTCTCTTCCATTATATGACACCTTATCTATTATCTGTGTCGCATAACCATATTTTTCTCCCATATCCTCAAGAAGCTGACTGTTACCCTTACCACCTTTGCCAAAAGAAACATCATCTCCTGCAACAACACACTTGGCATTTATCATACCTACAAGTATATCCTTGATATATCTTTCAGGTTCCATATCTGCTATGTCTTTAAAAAAAGGATATTCTATTAGATAATCAACGCCTGCTCTTTCAAAAATCCTGCGTTTCTCTTCAACAGTAGATAATTCTTTTATTTTTTCACCACTGAAATATTCTGACGGAGAAGGAACAAATGTAAAAACTACTGTGGCAAATCCTTTATTTTTCATATGCTGTAATCTGTCCAAAAGCTCCTGATGTCCAACATGAAAGCCGTCAAACTTTCCTATTGCAACCACTGTATTCTCCAATATTTGAAATTTCGTTGTATCTGATATTCTTTTCATCGATGCCTGTAACTCCATCTATAAAAACATTTTAAATGGCTTAAAGCCTCTTTCAGCTTTAAAAAATGCATATACTGCCTTAAACTGTCCATCATGAGTATATACACTGACTTTTTCTTCATTATCAAACCAGCATTTTTCCTTTAAATCCAGCTGTTCAAAATATAGCTTGTTCCCATTTAGCAGGACTTTTTCAAATTCTTTCTTAACATACACTTTCTTATATTCATCAAAAACCTTATCCGGTTCAAGCACATAATCAAATATAGTTCCATTGTTCATCATCTGCTCTATTTCACCGAGTTTATGTGCATCCGCAATGTTAAAACTGCCAACTCTTGTTCTCTCAAGTGCAGACATCGCAGCTCCACAGCCGAGCTTTTCTCCTATATCAAAACAAAGCGATCTAATATAAGTACCTTTTGAACATCCTACTGTAAACCTGACATTAGGCAATGAAATTTCCTCAATATTTATATAAGGAATATCAACATGTCTTGGTTTTCTCTCTATTTCTTTTCCTTCTCTGGCAAGTTCATAGAGCTTTTTCCCATTTACCTTTAAAGCAGAGTACATCGGAGGTATCTGTTCATATCCTCCTACAAAACTGTTTATCACTTCTTCAACCTGTTCTTTAGTAACATATTCCACAGTTCTTTCTTCAAGCACTTTACCACTCATATCCTGTGTGTCAGTTATCACACCAAGTCTCATACAGGCTCTATACTCTTTACTTTTATCAGTCATCATATCACATAGCTTCGTAGCATTTCCAAAGCATACCGGCAAAACTCCAACCGCATCAGGATCCAATGTTCCTGTATGACCTATCTTTTTTTGTTTCACAATACCACGAAGCTTTGCAACAACATCATGCGATGTAAATCCCGCTTCTTTATATATATTAATTATTCCATTAATCAAAAGGACTCCTCCAAATTATTCTGTAACATATTCCTTCATCTGTTTTTCAATCTGGCCTGAAATATTATTGATTACATCATGAAATGTACCATTCATTGTGCAACCTGCTGCTCTCACATGACCGCCACCGCCAAAATATGATGCTACCTTACTGACATCAACATATTTGCAAGATCGCAAACTCACCTTATATTCAAGATTTCCTACCTGATACATGAATATTGCACATTCAACTCCTTTTATAATCCTCAACTGATTAACAATACCCTCAAGATCTGTTGGTGTTGCATTATAAAAATCAAGAGTTGACTGATTAACATAACTCACAATACACTTTCCATCCATAAACATTATGCTTTCAAGCAAAGCACGTCCAAGTATCTGATTTTGCACAAATGTTTTTTCATAAAAAGTCTCATCAATAATACTCGGAAAATCAAATCCATATTCAATAAGCTCTGCTGCTATTCTTAATGTCTTTGGAGAAGTATTTGAATATTTAAATACTCCTGTATCATGAACTATTCCAATATATACAGCTTTTGCAATATCCATATCCATATAGCTCTTATCCATTACATCATAAATAAGTTCTGATGTCGAACTTGCCGAAGGAATCACATAATTGATATCTCCACATCCATGTTCATTGCTGATATGATGATCTATATTTATAGTCTTTTTCGCAAGCTTAAATATTTCTTCTGCTTCTCCAAGCCTGCTCTTTTCACAGTCAAGTGCTATCATAACATCAACCGGTGCTTCTACCGAAAACGAAGAATCTATTAATTCAAAATCCTTTATACATCCAAAAACAGACGCCGGCTTTTCTATACACACCTTTATATCTGCTGATGGCATAGCCTTTTTCAAATACAGATACGCAGCCATGCAAGAACCAACACAATCTCCGTCCGGTCTTACATGTCCTGAAATAACTATGCTTTGTGCTCCTTCACATTCTTTAAGTAAATTAATACTCTCCATTAATACCTCCAACTATCTATATGCTCCCCTGAATAATCTTAATCCTTCTCCTCATTATCCTGAACATCATCAACGTGACGCTCTCTGTCAGCGGAATTGATCTCATCAATCTTTTTAGACATTGTAACACCATACTCAATTGACTGATCAATAATAAACCTGATTTCAGGAGTATTTCTAAGATTTATTTTCTTAGCGAGAAGATTTCTTATATATCCTTCAGCACTCTTTAAACCGGCAATAGTATCTTTTTGAGATTCTTCATTTCCAAGAACACTTATCCATGCTTTGCATGTCTTTAAATCAGGTGCCACTTCTACGGCAACGACTGAAGTAAAAGGATTAATTCTTGGGTCTTTTATCTCACTTCTGATTATCTCGGCAAGAACACGATGAACCTCACCGTTTACACGAGTATTCTTTACACTGTTTTTTCTCATCTATCTTACCTCCATTCTATACCATGTACTATCTATTTTAAGCAATATTGAGCAAGCTTGATGCTTGCTCAATAAAAACTATCG
>JAFPAQ010000200.1 GCA_017424235.1 Lachnospiraceae bacterium
AATTAGGAACACTTGGTGATCCATTAAAAGATAAATTAATTGTATTTGTTAAAGGTACAGATGTTCATATTTGGGCTTGGGAAAAAGGAACTGGTGTTGAGTTATCAAAAGAATTAGGTGGTGCTTGGGGGCAATCTAGTGCTGCAACAAAAATGGTTGCTGCTTCTAGTGATTATATGAATGATCCTTCTGGTTGGTGTATGATAGATTATAAATCAGTTTCTACTGGTGGAGAAATTTGTTTCAAATTGAACTGGTCAGATCCAGAACATACTGCAACAGGAAAGACTAAAACATTCTGGTATGACGGCACAACATATCATGATACAGATCCTACTGCAAATCAGCTTTCTAAAGATGCAACACTTTCATCAATTACAGTAAATGGTGTTGTTGTAGAAGGATTTGATGCTTCAAAAGATTCATTTAATCATATGATTGCTGCAACAACAGAGACAGTTGATGTAAGAGCTACTGCAACTCACGAAAATGCAACTGTAGAAATTAATCCAGAATTCAAAACAGCAATTGATGCTGGTACAAGCAGAGAATTTGTTATTACTGTTACAGCAGAAGATGGAAAAACAACAAAAATTTATACAGTAAATGTTAAGCGCAAGGTTGAAAATGATACATCTTTAGCAAGTGTTAAAGTAAATGGAAAAGCTGCAAAGTCAAATACTCAGGGAACTATTTGGACTTATGAAGTGTCTGGTGCAGAAGATAAATATGCAATTTCAGAAATTGTGGCTACTCCAGTAGAAAGTGTTGCAACAGTAAAATATAGTAAATCTTCTGGTGAAATTGGCGATGGAGAAACATTTGAAGCAACAATTACTGTTACAAATGGTTCAAGAAAAACAGATTATACAGTTAGTGTAATTTATACTAAAAAAGAATTACCTTCAGGAACATATTACTGGACAAATAAAAATGGAGCTGTAGGTACAAATAAAACTATAAAGAATTGGTCTGATTGGTCATTAGATGATAAGATTGTTCAAGGTGCAGCAAATGATGACCCACGTGTATTCTGCCAATGGTCAATGCATGAACCTCAGACAGATGCTTATTCTATGTATGCAGCTTATGATGATACAAATTTGTATATAATGATTGAACTTACAAACGTACAGGATGTTGTTGCACCACAAGATAATTATCCAATAAGTGATAATGGTCAGTTTTGGAATCGTGGAACTCCATTCTTCTTAGCATTTGAAACTGGAAAAGGTGTTGGTGGAGATGGTTCAATGGTTGCGGGAGCAGATCCTTATGTTTGGAATAGTGCTGTAAAATTTGCAAACAAAAATGTTGATACTATGTTTGTATGTCACTCCAATCCAGAAAAAGGAAAGCCAGGTGTTTTCTATACTGACTCTCAAGGTTTGTTCTCATACGCAGACAGTTTGTGTAAAACATTCCCTGGTACTGGTGTAGAAGTTACTTGGGATGGTGGAGCTAATAAAACTCAAGGTATTTTAAGCCCAGAAATTTGGGGTATAAAAGCTGTTGGTACTGGACAAGGACGCTTGGCTGCAAATATTAATACTGATACTTATGTTGATTTTAATACATTAGGTCATGATAAGAATCAAGATTTAAAATGGCAGATGAAAATTCCTCTTGCAACATTGAAAGTTGATAAATCTTATATTGAATCTAATGGTATAGGTGTAATGTTTGTATTGAGTGATGGTGGTTCTGGTATGGATTGTCTTCCATGGGATGCGACTATGGTTGATAATGCAGATAAGCCATATTCAAAAGATGAGTCAACTTCTGCAGAAAAAGAAGATGAAGATGTTATCAATGCTTCATTTGCTCGTATCGGAAAAATGTAATAAATAAAATCACATAAAATAATAAGGCTGTCCAAAATTGGGCAGCCTTATTATTTTAACAAATAAAAAAAATTATTTTCCAAAGACGGAATGAATTAAAGTTTTTATGTCAGTTACTTGTGTTGAATCTGTGTCTTTTTCTGGAGTGTAGATATTGTTAAATCCTAAATTGAT
>JAFPAQ010000201.1 GCA_017424235.1 Lachnospiraceae bacterium
AGTATTGCATTTTACAGGCAGTATTATCAATCCTTAAATTTCTTACAACAATATTTTTTTCACACTTCATCTTTAGAAGTATATTATCAAGATTATTCCGTAAAATCAATCATGTGGCACTTCATCTTTAGAAAGTTGGTGATAATATGAAAATTTACTGGAATAAAGAAAGCAATTCCAAAAATCTGATAGGTCATAGAGTAAAGGAATTGCGAACCGAAAGGCAGCTATCGCAAAAAGCACTGGCAGAACAGCTCCAGCTTGCCGGACATGAATTTAGCGATTTGACTGTATTGCGAATCGAACAAGGAACACGCTTTGTACCGGATTATGAAGTGGTTGCCCTTGCTGAATATTTCCATGTATCTTGTGAATATCTTTTAGGTGTTAAGGACGCAAAATAAGCAGTGATCTGTATTTCTTCATTTACAGACCACTGCTTAAATTTTTATTGAACCGATAGCCGACTCCCCAAACCGTTTGTATGTAAACAGGCTTGCTCGGGTTATCCTCTATCTTTTCTCGTATGTTGCGTATATGGCTCATGACGATGTTATAATCACCGAAATATGGTTCTTTCCATACAATATCATATATCTGCTCTTTGCTAAATACTACTCCGGCATTTTGAGCTAACAACGATAGAATTTCAAATTCCGTATATGTCAATTCAATCTCATTATCCTCACGAACTACAATCCGCTTATACTTGTCAATATAAAGTCCCTTAAAACTAAGTTCCCCTTTTTGGATAACTTCGTGTTTCAAAACATCTGTTTCTTTGCTAATGCACGATAAAATACGATTGAGAATATTCTCCTCATTTTCTTCAAATGCCAGTATCACTATTTTCCCATACAATCACCCACTTTATCAAATATTATGTCTTTCGTATAGTCTTTTCAACGAAATCAACACTATTAAACCAATTTTCATGGCACCTTCTGTCTGCTTCAAGTTACAACCTACCTTTCACTATTAAATACATTTACTTACTATCATTCTGCGATAAGCTCCAATAACACGATTTCTGGACGGTTATTAAATCGAATAGGGATAATACTATTGCCAAGTCCTCTGCAAACAATCATATTTGTGTCACCTTTCGTGTATAAGCCTGCATCATATTTTGGAAACAAGCCTTGATTTGGAGCAACCAAACCACCAATAAATGGTAAACGAAACTGACCACCATGTGCGTGACCGCTTAAAACTAAATCGACACCACAATTTACATAGGTTTCAAACAATTCTGGGCGGTGTGAAAGCAAAATAGTGTAATCGTCTTTATCTCCGATTAGTCCCCGTAATTTCGTATCAACCATAGCAGGAACTTCTCCAAGCATATTCCCTTTAAGCGTAAAGTTTGGGTCGGAAAGTCCGATAAGCGTAACTTTCTCTCCATTATATTCTAACTGCATTGATGCATCTTCAAGCACAACTACCCCCATTGATTCCAGTCCTGTTTTTAGCTCGTCATACTGTGACAGACTGCCTTCGTGATTACCTGTTACATAATATGTGCCTGCAATTTGAGCAGCTTCTTTTGCAAAATCAAGGGCAACATCAATGTCCGTGTGTTCAGCATCAACTAAATCACCCGTTACTACTATGATGTTTGGCTTACATTCTGACAGTATTTGTAACAGTTCTGCATTATTTTCTCCGAATACCGCATTGTGCAAGTCGGATACTTGAGCTATTCGAAAACCATTAAATGCAGCGGGGATACGATTACTTGAAACAGTCACCGTACTCACCATCAAAGCTGTATTACCCCAGATAGTCCAAATAATCAAAACAAGCAAAACAGCAATCAGTGTACATACAGAAATCAAAGCTTTTTTAGATAATCTTTTTTTCATGATGCCTTTTCTCCTTTTCATTCTACTACCCTAAATTAGTCTGTATCTTCAATCTCTCAGAATAGTCTTGGATAAATCTTATTGCTTCATCTTTGGAAAATCCTAATGCAAACATATTATCGAAGTAAGAAAAACAAAGTACCTTTGCAGTATCCTCTCGCTTCTTTGCTATGTACTGTTCATCTGTGGTTACAGAATATTGACCGTTTCGGTATGACACAATCAATTTATCATTACTCACAATCTTATAAGCCCTCATAACAGTATTCGGATTGATATGCAGTATCTTTGCCATTTCTCGAACAGATGGGATTTTTTCGCCTGCTGAAAGTTGTCCACTATAAATCGCACACCTTATTTTTTTTATAAGTTGCAAATAAATATGTTCCACATCGTGAAACACCCATTCATCATAAATCATAGATTTTATCTCCTTTATCACACCAACAGACAATACGATTAAAATAAATTGCTTTCCAATATTTATTATCTTACCACAATGCCCTTAATTTTGAATGAGTAAATCACGCAAAAAAATTGCTTGATTTACTCATTCGCTTATTAACCAGAAAAAGTACAATGAAACTATCAAACAAAAGGAGATTAAAATATGGCAACATTACTAGAAGCAAATGAAGTAACAAAAATCTATGCCAAAGGGCAGCATCCAAGCCTAAATAAAGTATCTTTCAATGTAGCAGAAAGTGAATTTATCGCTATTATGGGTGCTTCTGGCTCTGGAAAGACTACATTACTTAATGTTCTTTCCACTATTGATACCCCTACAAGTGGCAGCATTGTAATCAATGGTGTTAATTTAAAACAACTGAGCGACACAGGTGCCGCGGATTTCCGCAGGGATAATCTTGGATTTATATTTCAGGAATACTTTTTACTTGACAGCCTTACCATCCGAGAAAACATCTCTGTCCCACTCACTTTGCAAAAACTTCCCTATAAAAAAATCGAAAAAATGGTGCAGAGTTTAGCAGAACGATTTGGCATTGCATCTCAATTAGACAAATATCCAAACGAGCTGTCTGGCGGGCAGAGGCAACGGGCATCGGCTGCAAGAGCCATTGTAAAACAGCCAAGTATTTTGTTTGCTGATGAGCCGACAGGAGCATTGGACTCGAACTCTGCTACCGAGTTATTAAAAACTTTGAAAGAAGCAAATGAAGAATTGCATACCACTATACTGATGGTCACACATGATGCATACGCTGCAAGTTTTGCGAACCGTATTCTGATTTTCAAAGACGGAAGCATTGTACGGGAACTTCTTAAACAAGATGCCGACAGACGAACATTCTATGAAGCAATTGCTCAGGAAGTAGCCAAATTAGATACGGAAAGATAAGGGGGCAAAATTCATGAATAATTTATCAATGGCACTTAAAAATCTTAAAATAAATTTTTCATTTTATGCCCTTTACCTACTTTCTGTATCATTTGTAATTACTGTCTTTTTTGCATTTACTTCATTCTCAATGAATACAGTCATGCTTGAAAAGATATCTGGTAACGGGCGGGTTGAAATGATGTGTAACGTAATTTCTGTATTCCTAATGGCTTTTGTTGTTTTTTATATGTCATATTCCAACCGTTTCTTTTTACGTCGTCGAACAAAAGAACTTGGTGTTTACGCATTATTAGGATATAGAAAAACCACAGTGTTGTCATTGCTGACAACAGAGAATTTACTGGTTTGTTTTGGAGCGTTTATAGCAGGAATACTTCTCGGTAGTTTTTTTCATAAAAGCATTGTTTTTGGCATAACCAAGTTACTGGATTTATCTATCAATAATTCAGAAATACCCTTTTTCAATGTCAATGCCATTGCAAAAACAGCTTGCTTTATTTTTGCTATCGTGATTGTATTGATGCTGTCTAACAGCAGGTTTCTTTTCAAGACATCGCTTATGGGATTAGTTAGATTTGAAAAAAGTGCTGAACGAAAAATGAAATTTCATGCTGTTCCTGCCATCGTTGGCTTTTGCTGCATTATTTTGGGGTATGTTCTTGCATTGGATATCCTCAGAGGAGATAAATCTGTTTGGTTTGCGATTGGTTATACCCCCATTGCCATGCTGACACTTGTACTCGTAGTTGTGGGAACAATACTTTTTATTTCATCCTTTCTTCCTTTTGTAGTACACATAAGCAAAAACAACAAACGGAAGTTTTATACAGAAACAAAAATAATTACTTCCCCAAATTTCATATACCGTATGCGTTCAAACTCTAAGACTTTAATCATGCTTACACTGTTATCCGCAGCAACGCTTACCGTCTCCAGCGTTATGGCTTTATCTTTATACTATCCAATAGCTGCTGTGTCACGTATGGCACCGTCAGAAATTGAATGTAGAATTGAAAATGAAAGCGAAATAGATGCAATCAAACAAATTGTAAATGAGCATTCGTCCAAAAATGATGTTTCATTCCTGCAAACCAATATTTATAAAGTTACATCTACTTCCGAACAAGTTCCTTTGGAATATAGTGCAGGAAGCTCTAAAGGTGATTCAGATAACGAAAAAATTCTGCGAAATGCAGGGTTTGAATGTATCTCTTATTCAAACTATATAGCTCTCTTAGAAGCACAAGGGAAAAAAGGGGCTTTGGAACAAATTGGCGAGCTACACGATAGTGAGTGTATTTTAGTAAAATACCAGCCAGCTTCAGACAATGACGAAACGGGTAATGTTTATCCTTTGCTTATAGGTAATGAAGAAATATCTGTAACAGTCATCGCAACTACTTTAGATAATCCCATTTCATTTGCAAATAGCATTGGTACTTTGATTGTAAGTGACGACTTATATGATGCAATAGCAGAAGAAATTAGCCCCGAAACGGAAGTCCTAAGTATAAATGGGCAGTCAATCAAAGATAATGAAGCTCTGTTTCTTGACTTATCCGAATATTTAAATGATAGTCCTTATCTACAGGGAAACTCGCATAGGATACATGAGATATTTTCCCTAAGCAGTTCAACCTTCTTACTGCTTGGATTTCTTGTAATCTTGTTTTTTATCGCAACTGGAAGCATATTATATTTTAATAATCTTTCTGCCATAAGCGATTCGAAGGCTGATTATGAAATCTTAAGAAAAATGGGATACACAGACAGAACGGTGAAAAAAATAATAAAGAAGCAGACGATATCTTTTTTTAGTATTCCGTTTTTATTCGGGTTGGTAGACTGTGTCTTTGCAACATTAGTATACAGGACAGCCCTTATGCAGAACATTCTGAAAGAAAGCCTTATTCTGTATATTCCTACGTTTATCGCTATTCTGCTTACATTTATAATTTATATGATATATTACTGTATGACTGTCCATGCTTGCTGTAAAACAGTTCTAAAGAGGTAAAAAGCTATATGAAATCGTCGAGTTTTATAGCTCGGCGATTTCGTACACTTTATTTGTTCACAGAGAGATAGTATAATTTAATGAGAAAATAGGAAGGAGGCAAAACATGAAGCAAACAATTTTAAAGCTACTGCTTTTTATAAATTCTATTTTACTCATTGCATATATGGGGCTGACCGCTCATGCAGATTTTCATTTAAACACCAGAGGTGTCATTCCCTTATTTTTATCGTCTTTGCTGCTAATAGATGTTACTTATGTAAGTTCCTGCAACATTAGGGAAAATAAAACTATTTCCCTATTTTGTGGTTTATTAGCATTAGAAAGTTGGTATATACTCTTAGCTGCTTCGGGCAACTCCATCACAAACACTATTTTTTTCGCTTTAAGCCCGGTAATATGGTGTGTTTCCATTAAATTCATACTAATGTTTTTGTTCCAAAACAGCGGATACAAATATCAGAAATTAATTAATCTCTGCCTGACGGGAACTTGTATTTTTGCTCTTATTGGCGTATTGGTGTCAAGTAAAATATTTTTCCTTCTCTATTTCATACAATTTATGGCAAGCTGGCTGTGTTTTATTTTTACAGTGATATATCATAGAAAAAGAGTTGCTTTTGTTTTTAAGTCAGAATGGAGGCATATCATTTTCTCCCTTATAGCAGTTATAGTTTTATTCCTTACTTATTATTTTTCAACAATGAGAGTTCCTGAACATCTTTCAAATTTTGGTGTATATATTCCTATACTATTGTTTTGGGTAAGCATCCACGGTATCATACTGAAAGAACAAAACAGCCTTCCATTATCTGCCGTATTCAGTAATCGCCAATTAACATTACTTATATTTTCTGGAGTAATTATTTTTAGCTTGATAGCAATAATCTTAGATGGTGGATATTCTTTGCTTTTTATTATGCTTGATGCCCTGTTTGCGTTTTTATATGTTTGTAATATTGCTTTGGATTTCAATTTCAAGAAAGGACATAATAAGATAATCAGGGAAAGCAAATACCATGTCGCACTACAACAATTACAACGGGAAGAACAATTAAATCTTGAATTTGCAAACTTTCTCCACGATGATATTCTTCAAGACCTGCTTTCTGTAAAAAATATGATGAAAAAAGCAGACCGCCCTGAAGTACAGAAAATTATCACGGAAACTCTCGATAATATGAATACTTATATTCGTGAGCAAATGCAGGATTACCATCCTACGTTGCTTCCAAAACTTACTATAAAGGAAAACTACCAAAACTTGCTTGATGGTATTTCGCAATCTTTTCCGAATCGTAATATCTGTGTCTCCTTTGATTGTTCAGACTCCTTATTTCTGGTTGAGCCATACAATATCTTTGTGTACCGCCTGCTGAAGGAACTTGTCACGAATGTTTACAAACATTCGACAGGGGAAAAAGCATGGATAACCCTTACGCAGGATAATGGGATTATAATACTGAGTGTGAGTGACAATGGAACTGTTGATGCAGATGTTCTCTCATCTGCTGACAGGTTAAAACATCGAGGACTTGCAATGATTACGGAACGAGTGAATGACATGGATGGCTCTGTAACTATATCTAATAACCATCCACATGGGATTTGCGTACAAACGATATTGCCGATGAAAGGAGATGTTTCTTATCAACATTTTGTTAGTAGATGACCATGCTTTATTTTCTAAAAGTTTGGAGATTGCATTGTCAGATTATTCAGAAATTGAAACCTTTGATAGTATCAATGATGTTTCTCAATTAGACAATTATATTGTATCTAAGAAACCAGACATCATCCTTATGGATATAAACTTGAAGAATATATCTTCTGAGGATGGTCTGGAATTAGCAAAACAAATACTAAGTTGTTATCCAGAACAAAGGGTTGTAATTCTGTCTGGTTATGATTTGCCCGTATATCGAAGTGAAGGAAGAAAAATAGGAGCAAAAGGATTTGTTAATAAAAATATTGAACCTGAAAAGCTCATATCTATTCTTTCTAAAATAATGCAGGGGATACTTTATTTTGACAGGGAAATTCCATTCATAGAAGGATTGACCGATAGTGAAAAACAAATTATACAGCTTATAGCAGAGGGACAAAAGCGAAAAGACATAGCAAGCACACTTTATATTAGTGAACGTACCTTATCAAATCATTTGCAGCATATATTTGAAAAACTTGATGTTACATCAGCGGTTGAAGCCGTGACAAAAGCGATTCAACTCGGATACATCCCGCCAATATGTTAATTAAGAGCCGATGATCTTGTGAAACAGTTTACAAGTGCATCGGCTCTTCGTCTTCTTTGATGATTGTCACACACAAACCATATATATTATTCTAACTTTTCCTCCTGTACTGTAATATAAACTCTCGGAATCTCTAAGCTAGTAATTTAAAGGCTTTCAGATTCCTTTTTTATAAAATCCCCCACTTTTTTGTCAGAAATACTTGACAATCGCATCAAAAAATGCGGCGCTTCGCGCCTATTGATTAATAAGAACC
>JAFPAQ010000202.1 GCA_017424235.1 Lachnospiraceae bacterium
ACGGGGTGTGGCTCAGCTTGGCTAGAGCGCCTGCTTTGGGAGCAGGAGGTCGCAGGTTCGAATCCTGTCACCCCGATTTAAAAATAAATATTTTATTTGTTTTTGCGGGTGTAGTTCAATGGTAGAACACTAGCCTTCCAAGCTAGATACGTGGGTTCGATTCCCATCACCCGCTTGGTAATTGCCTGAGTGCAATACTAAATGTGTTCGTAGCTCAGCTGGATAGAGCAACGGCCTTCTAAGCCGTGGGTCGGGGGTTCGAATCCCTTCGAGCACGTTCGAGGTTGGTTTTGCCGTATCTCACTATGGTGGGTATAGCGCAGCTGGTTAGCGCGCCAGATTGTGGCTCTGGAGGCCCTGGGTTCGAATCCCAGTATCCACCTTTCGAGTCGCCATCATAAAAAACACAGGTGATTCAGCAATTACAATTTAATAATATGGGATATTAGCTCAGGTGGTAGAGCACTTGACTTTTAATCAAGTTGTCCGGGGTTCGAATCCCCGATGTCTCATTTAATAGCTGCAGGTCTTGAAAACAAGGCTTGTGGTTATTTTTTTTATTGACATATATGAGCTGGAGTGATATATTTAATACAACATATGAATAAATGTTCAAATGTTGTATCATAGCTGGGGACTTTTGTCCCCAACATCAAAATAATTAGAGAAAAGAGGTTGTTTATATGAAAAAAACATACAAGATTGAGGTGGATTGTGCTAACTGTGCAAATAAGATGGAAGAGGCTGCTAAAAATACAGCAGGTGTAAAAGATGCAGTTGTTAATTTTATGACCTTAAGGATGACAGTAGAATTTGAAGATGGTATGGATGCAAAGTCAGTAATGCAGGATGTGCTCAAAAATTGTAAAAAGGTTGAGGACGATTGTGAGATTTATTTATAAATCAGGTTATATATTGGTAGTATGAAAAGAACTTCTAATCACTCAGAGCAAGGGCTCTTTCGCGAAGAAGTTCTAAGTTTCATACTTGGAAAAAGCTAAAGCTTTTTCATTACTATTTGTAACTCTGCAAAGCAGAGTTATGCGGGATTAGTATGAAAAGAACTTTTGCTTAGGGCAAGGGCTCTTTCGCGAAGAAGTTCTAAGTTTTACATTGCAATTTATGCTGCGGCTTGCCCGCGGAATGAGGGATTGTTATGAACAAAAAGCAAAAAAAGGTAATTGTAAGGATAGTAATAACTACTGTACTTATAATAGCTTTAAAATTTTTACAGGTAGAGGGTTTTTTGGCATTTGTATTATACATGATTCCATATCTTGTCATTGGATATGATATTCTGAAAAAGGCATGGAAGGGTATACTGAATAAGCAGGTTTTTGATGAAAATTTTCTTATGGCGGTAGCTACTGTAGGTGCAATATTATTAGGAGAATACGTAGAAGGCACCGCGGTTATGCTGTTTTATCAGATAGGTGAACTTTTTCAGAGCTACGCAGTTGGAAAGAGCAGACGAAATATAAGTGAACTTATGGATATCAGACCTGATTATGCCAATATAGAAAATGAAGGTAAGCTTGAGAGAGTTGATCCTGACGAGGTAGAAATAGGTACTATAATAGTCGTACAACCCGGTGAAAAAATTCCAATTGATGGAGTAATAGAAGAGGGAAGTTCAAGTCTTAACACAAGTGCACTTACAGGAGAAAGTGTTCCGGTTGAGGTGCAGGCAGGCAGTGAGGTTATAAGTGGCTGTATTAATCTGAATGGATTGCTTAAGATAAGGACTACCAAAGAATTTGGTGAATCAACAGCATCAAAGATACTTGATCTTGTGGAGAATGCAAGCTCAAAGAAATCGCGTTCGGAGAATTTTATCAGCAAATTTGCTAAATACTATACACCTATCGTGTGCTACAGTGCGCTTGCACTTGCAATTGTGCCTCCGGTTATTAATTTTATAATAGGAAATGGTAATACTCTGTCTACATGGATATACAGGGCTCTTACATTTCTTGTAATCAGCTGTCCATGTGCATTAGTTATCAGTATACCGTTAAGTTTTTTTGCCGGTATTGGAGGAGCAGGCAATCAGGGAATACTTGTAAAAGGCTCTAACTATCTTGAGACTCTTGCAAATGTCAGATATGTGGTTTTTGATAAGACCGGTACAATGACAGAGGGTGTATTTGAGGTAACAGGTATATACGATAATAGTATTGATGGGTCACTTTTACTTGAATATGCCGCTCATGCAGAAGGATATTCATCACATCCTATTTCCAAGAGTATTCAGAAGGCTTATGCAAAGCCGGTAGATAATGACAGGGTAAAGGATATTCAGGAGATAGGCGGAGAAGGAGTTATTGCACAGATTGATGGGCTAAGTATTGCAACAGGAAATGCAAGACTTATGAATCGTCTTGGTGTAGACTATAATGAATGTGAAGATATTGGAACCAAGGTATATATAGCCATAGATGGTAAATATGCAGGCTGTATTGTCATTTCGGATGTGATAAAGCCAACAGCATATAAGTCGATTGCAAAGCTTAAGCAAAATGGTGTTAAAAAGACGGTTATGCTTACAGGCGATGCAAAATCAGTTGCAGATAAAGTTTCGAAGGAGCTTAATATAGATGAGGTTCATAGTGAGTTATTGCCAGAGGACAAGGTATCTATAGTAGAGACCTTGTTAGGTAATAAAGCTGCAAAAGAAGCGCTTGCATTTGTGGGTGATGGAATAAATGATGCTCCTGTATTGTCTCGTGCAGATATTGGTATTGCCATGGGGGCATTAGGATCAGATGCCGCTATAGAAGCAGCAGACATTGTTATTATGGATGATGACCCGCTTAAAATAGCAAAAGCCATAAAGATAGCTCGAAAATGTATCAGAATAGTATATGAGAATATTTATTTTGCGATAATTGTAAAGGTTGCGTGCCTGCTGCTGGGTGCAGTAGGAATAGCTAATATGTGGCTGGCAATATTTGCAGATGTAGGTGTAATGGTAATTGCGATATTAAATGCAATCAGAGCATTAATGGTTAAGAAGCTTTAATAGAATAAAGAGGTTAGGATTATGCAAAAAATTAATCAGGAAGCAGAGTTATGCTGTTGTGAGGAAAAGGAGATTCATGGTGACTTGCTTGAAAAAGTAAATAGTGAAATGCCTGACGAAAATGAATTATATGACCTTGCTGAGCTTTTTAAAGTTTTTGGTGACTCCACCAGAATACGTATTCTTTTCGTGCTGTTTGAGGCCGAGGTATGTGTTTGTGATCTTGCAGAGGTGCTTAATATGACACAGTCAGCAATATCACATCAGTTAAAGATATTAAAGCAGAGTAAGCTTGTAAAGAGCCGCAGGGAAGGTAAATCAATATTTTATTCACTTGCAGATGATCATGTCAAAACAATAATTGCTCAGGGAATGGATCACCTGAATGAAGAATAATTGTGACTGTAAAATAAAAAGACCAAAAATGTAACATATGAGTTATATTTTTGGTCTTTTTTTGCATACACTGTTTTGAATTGTATTGGAAAGATGTATAGGTGATGTATGCAGAATATTTACATAGGTGACAGAGGAGTTATGGTTGAGTATTTACAGCTTGCTTTGAACCGGGCAAGATATGATACCCCAATAGATGGTATATTTGCAATGGATACCTGCAGACAGCTTAAAAGATTTTTACATGATAATGAAAAAGAAGGCGCAGGCTGTTATGTGGATACTTTGATATGGAGACAGCTTATACCATATCTTAGAGGCTATGATTCCTATGGAAAGATGTTTTCGTTTGATCTGGTATCAGATAAGGTAGCTTACACTTCATTTCTTACAGATTTGATAATAGAAGGATTAATTAAAAGATATCCATTTATTAATTCATGCAATGTGGGAATGAGTGTGATGGGAAAGAATATATCCTGCATAAAGCTTGGTCAGGGAGAGAAGGAAATATTTTATAATGCAAGCTTTCATGCCAATGAATGGATTACAACACCGGTTCTTTTGAAATTTGCGCAGGAATATGCAAAAGCTTATGAGAGCGGAAGCAGTCTTTATGGAGCAGATATAAATGAACTGTATGAAGAATATTCACTATATCTGGTACCGATGGTAAATCCTGATGGAGTGAATCTTGTAAATGGTGTACTTTACAATCAGACGTATTTTCAACAGGCAAAAGCTATAGCAGAAAATTTTCCGGATATTCCGTTTCCATCAGGATGGAAAGCTAACATAAACGGAATTGATTTAAATCTGCAGTTTCCTGCTGGCTGGGAAATGGCAAAAGAAATAAAATATGAACAGGGATATACAATACCTGCACCTAGAGATTATGTAGGTCAGAAGCCCCTAAGTGCTCCCGAAAGTAAAAGTATATATGATTTTACGTTATCCCATGACTTCAGACTTATTATTGCATATCATACTCAGGGAGAAGTAATATATTGGAAATATAGTGATTATGAGCCTGAAAATTCACAAAGCATAGCAGAATATTTTGGTAAAGTAAGTGGATATGAGGTTGAGGAAACACCCCTTGTATCAGGTTATGCAGGATACAAGGACTGGTTTATACAGCAGTATGACCGACCAGGCTATACCATTGAAGTTGGTTTGGGAATAAATCCCATAGGTATGGAACAATTTAATACAATATATGAGCAAAATAAAGAAATATTGGTCGGTGGTATGACACAGATAAAATAATCAGATAAAAATAGTAAAAATAATGTATAAACTGAAAAAGTGTGCTATAATACAAATAAAATAAAAATATAGCTATAATAAACTAAAAAGTTGTAAAAAAATTGTACATCAGAAAGGCATGGTAATTCATATGAGTAAAATTATGGTAGCAGGTTTTATACAGATAGAAACAATTGTAAAGGTGGATTCTTTGCCTTTAAGTGACAAATTGTTTACGAGTATTCCGGGAATGATAGATACTTCTGTAGGAGGAGATGGCTTTAATACGGCAGTAGCGATGAGGTGGCTTGGTGATGATGTTGACTTTATGAGCATGGTAGGAAAAAGGAATTATATTTCCAGAATAAATAAATGGCTTGAGAGTATAGGGGTTGAACTGGATACGCAATATATTCTTCAAAGACTTGAAGCTATGCCTACCTCTGTTATTTTATACAGTAAAGGTAATTTTCAGATTTTTGAGGATGTAAAGGATATAAGAACAGTTTCATATGACAATGATGTTTTTGAAAAGCAGATAAAGGATAAAGACATGGTAATCATGTCAAACTGCAATTTTTGCAGACCACTTATAAATATTGCAAAGAAATATAATAAACCAATTGCTGTTAATATAAGGAGTATGAGAGTTGAGAAGATAGCCAAAAAGGAAGATTTTCTTAAGGCTGCAGATATACTTTATATAAGCGATGATGATATTGATAAAGAGCCATATGATTATATTATGGAATGTAAACAGAAGTATAACAATGAAATAATAATTATTGGAATAGGCTCAAAGGGAGTTATTCTTTATACTAGAGAAGACAATAGTATTTTGGAATATAAGCCTGTAAAGACCAATGAGATAGTAAATACAGTAGGAGCAGGAAATGCAATGTTTTCGGCATTTTTACATTATTATCTGAAGACTAAGGATGCTAAGCTTTCAATAAAAAATGCATTGCTTTTTGCATCTTATAAGATAGGATTTGTAGGTACTTCAAATGGATTTATGACTGAGGAGCAGATTGAACAGTGGAGAAATCTCATATGGAATAATGGTCAGAATTAATCTAAAAAGGGATGTCGCAGCGACATCCCTTATCATAATTTATTCATAACTATTTATAACTATTCAGTATATATATAATTAAAGAATTCAATTGCATTGTCAATGCTGTTTGAATTTATTACAAAGCATAAAATCGGTTCCTGGTCGGTATAGTAATTATATTTTTTTAACATAGGTGCATCTTTGACATATATTCCAACAGGAATAAGCTTGTCTTCATCATTCTTGGCATAATAAAAATTGTCGGCAAACTTTGCACAGGTTTCTTCGGGTAAGAGCTCAGTGACATCATAAAAATATCCGTCTTTGGCAAAAAAATCTATGACAGTTGTGTCACCTGCTATGATGTCAAGATCATTGGTAGATATGGCAGCAGCAGTTTTTTGAACACTTGCAACGCTGTTAAAATCTGTCGAGGTAGGATTTAGATATATTGTTGAATCAATAAATACACTATGCTTTTTGGTATCTATATCCATGTGACTGGCAAAGTTATCAATAAGGCTGTTATCAGTGACATAACCTGAGTTATTAAAAAAGTATGCTGAAAATGCAGTATCTTTTGGAGCAGTAACCATGGAATATATGATATGTATTCCGGCTATGGCGGCGATAACTATTATAATAGTAGTTTTTAGGTAATATTCCTTAAAATAAGCTAATTTTTCTTTAAAAGAAGCATTTTTAAGCTTCGCATTCTGTTCACGTATTTCATCATGAATAGAATTATTGTTGTCTCTGTTCTCATTATAGATTCCCATAATATTCCTCCTGAGTACATATTATTATTTGAATATGGTTGTTTAAAACCGGTATTTTTATATATGATATATTTATTCTATATAAAATGTCAATTAAGGAATTATAAAAAATCTTTTAAACAGATGTCTAATGCTTGAATAATGTAAAAAATTATACTATCATATACATATGGAAAAAATCATGTAAAAATACATGATAAAATGTGGAGGTTTTGTTTTATGAATGACAGTTATAATGAACTGCTGGTTCGCAAAGAAACGGATGGAATACAGAAGGTTTTAAGAGTCGTATGTGTTATTCCGACTGCAATTTGTGCATTAATGGGTTTTGGACTTGCAAATATCATAATTCTTATCTTAGCCATTGCTTTTGGAGTTCTTGATTACTTTATTTATCAGTGGACAGATGTTGAATTTGAGTATCTGTATCTTGATAAGGAAATTTCAATTGACAAGATATTTGCAAAGAGTAGAAGAAAAAAGGTATGTACAATTGATGTGCACAAGATAGAAATGCTTGCTCCTGCAAATTCATATCATCTTGACAGCTTTAAGAACAGCGACAGAAAGACTACAGATTTCAGTGCCGGCAAGGATGTTGATGATCAGAAGCTTTATCATATGTATTATGAGGGCAATCAGAAATATCTTCTCAATCTTACAGAAGATTTTGCAAAGGTATTAAAAGGAATTGAGCCAAGAAAAGTATTTACTGATTGACAAGCATATTTTAATTATGTATAATTTTCATATTTAACAGAAACGAAAAAATGTAACTGTTCAGAACTAAGTTTTTCACAGTCACAATTTATGCACAATAGTGGTTGTGAACAGTTACGACAAAATTTATGTTCATAGGAGGAAGAAAAATGGGTCAGATTATTGGCGAAGGAATTACTTTTGATGATGTACTTTTAGTACCAAATTATTCACAGGTAATACCAAATCAGGTTGACTTATCTACATGGTTAACAAAGAAAATCAAGCTTAACATTCCAATGATGAGTGCCGGAATGGATACTGTTACAGAACACAGAATGGCAATTGCAATGGCAAGACAGGGTGGAATTGGTATCATTCATAAGAACATGTCTATCGAAGCACAGGCTGAGGAAGTAGACAAGGTTAAGCGTTCTGAAAATGGTGTTATCACAGATCCATTTTCACTGACTCCGGATCATACACTTGCAGACGCAGATTCACTTATGGCTAAGTTTAGAATCTCAGGTGTGCCAATAACAGAGGGAAGAAAACTTGTAGGTATCATTACAAACCGTGATCTCAAGTTTGAAACAGATTACACAAAGAAAATCAAAGAGTCAATGACTTCAGAAGGACTTATCACAGCTAAAGAAGGCATTACATTAGAAGAAGCAAAAGCTATTCTTGCACAGGCGAGAAAAGAAAAGCTTCCTATCGTAGATGACGATTACAATTTAAAGGGACTTATTACAATAAAGGATATCGAGAAAACAATCAAATATCCTTTAGCTGCCAAAGATGCACAGGGAAGACTTTTGTGTGGTGCAGGTGTTGGTATTACAGCAAATGTGCTTGAGCGTGTAGAAGCATTGGTTGCTGCAAAGGTTGATGTAATAGTTCTTGACAGTGCACATGGTCATTCAGAGAATGTACTCAGATGTCTCAGAATGATTAAAGAGAAATATCCTGATTTACAGGTAATTGCCGGTAACGTAGCAACCGGTGAAGGTACACGAGCTCTTATTGAGGCTGGTGCTGATGCTGTTAAGGTTGGTATTGGACCTGGTTCAATCTGTACAACACGTGTAGTTGCCGGTATTGGTGTTCCACAGATTACAGCTATTATGGATTCATACAATGTTGCAAAAGAATATGGTATTCCAATCATCGCCGATGGTGGTATCAAATATTCAGGAGATATGACAAAGGCTATCGCAGCAGGTGGAAACGTATGTATGATGGGTAGCATATTTGCCGGATGTGAGGAGAGTCCTGGAACATTTGAACTTTTCCAGGGAAGAAAATATAAGGTATATAGAGGTATGGGTTCAATTGCAGCTATGGAGAACGGAAGCAAAGACCGTTATTTCCAGTCAGATGCAAAGAAGCTTGTTCCGGAAGGCGTTGAAGGAAGAGTTGCATATAAAGGTAATGTTGAGGACACTGTATTCCAGTTAATGGGTGGTTTACGTTCAGGTATGGGTTATTGTGGTACTTCTTCAATTGAAGAGCTTAAAGCTAATGGTAAATTTGTAAAGATTTCTGCTGCTGCTTTAAGAGAGAGTCATCCACATGATATTCATATAACAAAGGAAGCACCTAACTATAGTGTTGATGAATAAGCATTATAATGTTTTTGTATTTAGATTTTTGTACTTGAATATCAGAACGCTGTCACAGGAGCTGGCAGCGTTCTTTTTCTGGTGTCAAAACCCTATAATAAAATATTAATAGTACACTTCACAAAATAAGATTGTTGAAAGGAATTGGAGAGCTGAATGCATCTTGATGAGCTTGAAAAATATAAGGACATTACTATACAGGCACATGATAATCCTGATGCAGATGCGATTGCGTCAGGATTTGCACTGTATTCATATTTTGCAGCTAAAGGTAAAAATGTAAGTTTTATTTACAGTGGAAGATATAAGATACAAAAGACAGATCTGAAAATGATGATAGAAAAGCTGGATATACCTATTGAATACAGACAGATGGATGACAGTTATATAAAGGGTCTTATCATAACTGTTGATTGCCAGTATGGTGCAGGAAATGTCTATAAATACAAAGCTGATGATGTTGTAGTTATAGATCATCACCAGCCGGAAATAGCAACCTCTTCTCTAAAATCCTTTGAAATAGCATCTAGTCTGGGAAGCTGCTCTACTCTGGTTTGGAGGCTGCTTAATGATGCAGGATACTCTGTAAATGATGATATACGTGTTGGAACGGCACTTTATTATGGGCTTTTCAGAGATACAAATCAGTTTAGTGAACTGTATTATCCGTTAGATCTCGATATGAGAGATTCACTTGCTTTTGACAGGTCACTGTTTCATCAGATGAGAAATTCAAATCTCTCATTAAAAGAGCTTGAGATAGCAGGTATTGCACTTATTCGATATATTTACAATTCGGACTATCATTATGCAATAATACAGACACAGCCCTGTGATCCCAATCTTTTGGGAATCATAAGTGACTTTATTATTCAGGTAGATGAGATTCAAACCTGTGTTGTATTTAATCAGCTTGAAGATGGATATAAATTTTCAGTAAGAAGCTGCATAAATGAAGTAAATGCAAGTGAGCTTGCACAGTTTTTATCTCAGGATATTGGATCCGGGGGAGGACATATTGAAAAGGCCGGTGGTTTTTTGAGTGAACACTGGTATGACATGCTCTATCCGGATATGAATGTCGAAAGTTTTTTTGGAAAAAGACTAATACAGTATTTTGAAAGCTATGATATTATTTATGCAGATGCATTTGAACCTGATATGTCAGAAATGAGTGAGTATCTTGTGAAAAGATGTAAGCTTGGATTTGTTGATCTGCATGAGTTGTTTCCAACAGGAACAAGCTGTATTTTGCGTTCGCTGGATGGTGACATTAAACTTGTGATAAATGATAATCAATGTGTTTTGGTAGAGGATGACAGTACCACAAGAGTCATAAGTAAACAGGCTTTTTGTGAAAATTTTGACAGCAGTATGGAAACCTGTGACTTAAAGCTTGAATATCCTCCAAAACTCAGAAATAAGGCAAGCTCAGAATATATGGAGCTTACACAGTATATGAAGACTTGTGTTTGCAAGGATAATATAGTATTCTTTGCAAAGAAGCTCGAACGTGGCGTTAAGCTTTTTGAAAAAGAAGCAGAAACTTATATGCTTGGAAAACCGGGCGACTATATGGTAGTTGACAGTTTACCTCACAAAAATATATTATTAATGAGCAGTGAACAGTTTAAAAAGAGGTTTAATAAGGCAGGAGAATAACAGACATTTTAAGGATTAATGCTCATAATTTAATATCAAAAAGGTATTAATGTAACTATGAGGGTACTGAATAGTTACGTATTATATATAGAATCAAAGGAAAACAGATATATATGTTTTATAAAAAATATAAACTCTATGATGAAAAAATAGAGATAATGCTTCCTGCTGATCTTAATGAGTCAAAAGTTTTTTTAAATAATCAGCATTCCTGGATTTCCGAAGACAGACGTCGTGCAATCAATATATCCAGGGGAGGTGGCAGTTTATGCGAAGAGCAGGTTTTGTTTAAGCTGGATGAATATTATCAAAGCTTTGAAAGAGATATATTAAGATTTGATTGTGTCGATATAAAAAAACATATTATAAACTTTCATACATTTGGAGATATCAGATACTGGTCTGATATGATGGGATATAGATTTTACAATATTTTTATGCTTGGGTGCTTTGAAGAGCGGGAACTTATCATTACACTGCAGTGTATGAAAGAAGAACAAAAAACTATGAAACATGTTTTTGACAATATTATTGATTCGATGAGAATTAGAGACATTACTGTAAAGGAAAATAGTGTATGATAGTAAAATCAAATGAAAAAAATATATCTTTCTTGTTTCAGGAAAAAGATCCTTATTATGAAATGGGATTTAAAATTCTTGAGCATGCAAATATTTCAAGTATGCTTAAGTATAAGAGAAAAAATCTTAACGGATGTGAAAAAATAGTTTTTGATGTCACAGCTAAAAATCTTGCTCCACTTTCGGATGTCATTAAGGATATGAATGACTATGATTTAATCGATCTTTTGTATGAATTAATATATTTGATAAATGAAGTGGAAAGAACAGGATTACTGGGAAAAGAATGTATTTGGTACAATTTTGAAAATATATATTATGATATTGAAAAAAGAATACCAATGGTTGCAATAATTCCGTTAGCAGGTGAACTTAGAAAAGTTGAAGGTCGAAGCTGGAAAGAATGGTTTAATGATGCAATGATTCGTATAGCATCTTTCCTGTCAGAGAAGAAAAGAGACCGTTTTGTTATATTTATAGGTATGTATGGGCGAAATACTCTTGATTATGAAGGTTTGTTAGAGGAAGTAAATCTTTTGGGAAGTGGAAAATCAGGTATGCTGGTAAATACACCAATAGAGCTTCCTACATATAAAATGCAGCTTTTATATGTAGGAAGAGAAGGCCGAATAGAGTTTTTAGTTGAAGAAGATGATTTTATTTTGGGAAAAAGTCCTGAAAAATCAGATGGGGTATTGGATATTTCTGAAGCTGTAAGCAGACGCCACTGTCTGTTTACAAAGATAAATAATTCGTATTTTGTACAGGACCTTGACAGTGCTAACCATACTTTTGTAAATGGAATTATTATTCCGGCATTTCAGTTAATGGAGCTTGAACAGAGTGATATAGTTAGCATTGCAGATATAGATTTCAGGGTAAATTTCCTGAATATTAATGAGCAGGAAGCAGGACACTAAGCTATAAGTGTCGGATTATAGAAAGGCAGGGTTTTAAAGGTAATGAATGAAACAGTAGAAATCAGATGGCATGGACGTGGCGGTCAGGGAGCTAAAACAGCTGCTCTTTTATTGGCAGATGTTGCGTTCAAAACAGGTAAGTATGTACAGGGTTTTCCGGAGTATGGTCCTGAGAGAATGGGTGCTCCAATCACAGCTTACAATAGAATAAGCAGTGACCCTATTACAGTTCACTCAAATATTTATGAGCCTGATTATGTGGTAGTAGTTGATGAGAGTCTTTTAGAAAGCATAGATGTTACAAAGGGACTTAAAGAAGAAGGTGCAGTGATTGTCAACACAGAGCGTAATAAAGAGGATATCATTAAATACTTAAATGGATATAATGGTTCTGTTTACACTGTTGATGCCAAGAAGATATCTATTGAAGCACTTGGAAAGAACTATCCAAACTCACCAATGCTTGCTGCTACAGTTGCTGTTTCAAATGTAATGGCAAAGGATGAGTTCCTTTCAGAAATGAGAAGCTCATTTCAACACAAATTTGCTAAAAAACCGGAAGTAATAGATGGAAATATGCGTGCTCTTGAAATGGCATTTGAGGTTGCACAATAATATATTAGGGAGGACTTATACAAATGATTCACGATAGAATTAATGAACAGAGCCCTTGGCAGGATTTAACTGAGGGTAATAAAATATATGAGGCTGCTACATCAAAGGAGTTCTGTACAGGTGAGTGGAGAACTGCTACTCCTGTATGGGATAAGGAGAAGTGCAAACAGTGTCTTCTGTGTGTGCCGGTTTGTCCTGATGTGTCAGTTCCTGTAAAAGATAGCAAAAGAGAAGAATTTGATTATGATCATTGTAAGGGATGCGGTATATGCGCAAAAGTATGTCCCTTTGATGCAATAGCTATGAGGGAGGGTAAATAGATGGCAATTAGAGAACGTTTATCAGGTAATGAGGCTGTAGCATATGCAATTAAGCAGATAAATCCGGATGTAATGCCAGCATTCCCGATCACACCATCAACTGAGATTCCACAGTATGTTGCAAACTATATTGCAAATGGAGAGATAGATACAGAATTTATTCATGTAGAGAGTGAGCATAGTGCCATGAGTGCTACTATTGGTGCTTCAGCTGCCGGTGCAAGAGCACTTACAGCCACTTCTTCATGTGGTATGGCATTAATGTGGGAGGAGTTATATGTAGCTGCTTCTGACAGACTTCCTATTGTGCTTGCACTTGTAAACAGAGCCCTTACAGGTCCTATCAATATAAATGCAGACCATTCAGACAGTATGGGAGCAAGAGATTCAGGCTGGATTCAGATATACGCAGAATCAAATCAGGAGGTATATGATAACTTCCTTCAGGCATTTCCTATTGCTGAACACAAGGATGTTCATTTACCGGTGATGATTTGTCAGGACGGATTTATCACAAGTCATGGTGTAGAGAATATTCTTCTTGTAGAAGACGATAAGGCTAAGGCATTTGTTGGAGAGTATGAGCCTGAGCATTATCTTCTTAATCCTACAGAAAAAATGGCAGTAGGTCCATACGCAGTATCAAATTACTATATGGAAACAAAGCGTGCTCAGAGGCAGGCTATGATAAATGCCAAGAAGGTTATTCTTGATGTAGCTGCAAGATTTGAAGAAATGACAGGACGTAAATATCAGTTCTTCGAAGAGTATAAAATGGAAGATGCAGAGTATGCAGTTGTTATTATTGGTTCAGCAGCAGGTACCTGCAAGGCTGCAATTGAAAAAATAAGAAAAGAGACTGGCAAAAAGGTTGGTCTTGTTAAGATAAGAGTATTCAGACCATTCCCGGAGGAAGAGATTGCACAGGCATTATCAAATGTCAAGGCAGTTGCTATTATGGACAGAAGTGAAATGTTTTCAGCTACGAGCGGACCTTTAGGAGCAGAGGTAAGGGCTGCAATGTATCAGGCTAAATGTGACGCACAGGTGGTAAACTATTTCTATGGTTTAGGCGGAAGAGATATTACAGTATCTGATTTTGAACAGGTATACAGCAATCTTGAGAAGATGGCAGAAACAAAAGAAGTAACAGATATGTATACTTACATTGGATTACGTGATAAAGAGGAGGTCTAAGTACATGCAACAGAATAATAAGCCATACAATTTAAAAGAAGTATTGAATAAACCTGAGCGACTGGCGCCAGGACACAGAATGTGTGCCGGTTGTGGAGGTACTGTTACAGTTCGTACAGTACTTAGAGCTCTTGAGGAAGGAGATAAAGCTGTTATCGGAAATGCGACAGGATGTCTTGAGGTTTCATCTTTTATGTATCCGTATACCGCTTATGAGGACAGCTACATACATAATGCATTTGAGAATGCAGGTGCTACACTTTCAGGTGTTGAGACTGCTTACAATGTATTAAAGAAAAAGGGAAAAATAAAAGACAATTATAAATTCATCACATTTGGTGGAGATGGTGGTACATATGATATCGGTTTCCAGTCACTTTCAGGTGCAATGGAAAGAGGACATGATATGGTATATGTATGCTATGATAATGGTGCTTACATGAATACAGGTACACAGAGATCATCCGCTACTCCACAGTATGCAGATACTACTACTACTCCTGCAGGTACACATTCAAATGGTAAGGTACAGGTTAGAAAAGATCTTGCAGCGATTATGGCTGAACACAATATTCCTTATGTAGGTCAGAGTACATTTACATCTAACTTCAAGGACCTTTATACAAAGGCACAGAAGGCTATTTATACTCCTGGCGCAGCATTTCTTAATGTAATGTCTCCATGTCCAAGAGGCTGGGGATATGAGCCAGGCGAAATGATGAATATCTGTAAGCTGGCTATTGATACCTGCTACTGGCCTTTGTTTGAGGTGGTTGATGGCAGGTGGATGCTAAGCTATGAACCAAAGAAAAAAATGCCAATCGAAGAGTTCTTAAGACCTCAGAGAAGATTTAAGCATCTTTTCAAGAAAGGAAATGAAGAGCTTATCGGATTGTTCCAGCAGGAAATCGATAAGAGATGGGAAGAACTTTGCAATAAATGTGAATAAAAATCAAATGCTAGGCAATTAGTGTATAAAGCATGATAATTAATATATAAAAAGTGTTGATGCCAAAAGACATCAGCACTTTTTATGTTAAAAATTTCTGTTCAGCTATTTTGACAGCTTCTTCTATTTCTGCACGTTTTTTTGCTTCATCCTCTGCAGCTTCACGCATAAGTCTTTCATAAATAAGATTAGCCTCTTTAACGATTTCTTCCTGCTCAGGAGGAATATCAGCTTCTTCCAATAACAGTTTGTTGCTTTTGTTTTCATTGTAAGCAGAATCGTTTAGCGAATAGGCAGCATCGGTAGAGGTTTTGCTACCGGATAAAAGATAATCAACATTATCCTGTGAACTGGTATTTTTGTTCATTATCGCATCAAGCGCAGCCTGCGTATCAGCATCTACAGGCTTTTGACCATAAAGACCAGAATATGAGCCTGTGGTGGCATTATATGCACCTTCTTCATATTCATCAGGATTATCTGTATATGAATCGTCAAAAATATCAGTTCCCTGAAGTGAATCATCGTAGGAGTCAAAATATTCATCAGTTTCTGAGGACATTGTTTCATTTTCAGAAAGAGTATCAGCTTCGTATTCTTTGGCAGCTTCAGCTTCTTTTTCCAGCCTTTCCTGTTCCTCACGACGCAAAGCCTCTCTTTCTTCGGCTTTTGACGGCCAGATGCGGATAACTTCGGGATTGTACATTACAAAATACCATTTTATTATATTTCTGTAATATTTTTTAAAAAAGTAAGCAGTGTGAGGGTCCATCATAATAAACTACCTTCTTTCAAATTAATTTATAAAAAATCGAATGTATAAAAAACATTGCTAAGTAATAAATTGAACAAGAGTTTTTCACACCCTGATACCAATATATAAATAAATAATACCATATATTTGTAGAAAGAAATAGAACAAATAGACATAAGTATGGAAAATTTCTGAATAGTTATAGATTTATTACCAAAAAATAAATTTAATAACAAAAAAATAAACCTGGTTGACAAATCAGATACACGTGTTATAGTAGATATAGAACAAACAAAACAAACTACCTTTTATGTACGTTTTCATTTATGGGAGGGATTGTTATGAATATACAGAAATTTACACAAAAGTCAATTGAAGCGATTAACTCATGTGAAAAGCTTGGATATGAATTTGGCAATCAGGAGCTGGAACAGGAGCATTTGCTGTATGCACTGCTTTCTTTGGAGGACAGTCTTATACTTAAGCTGATTGAGAAAATGGAGATCAACAGCAATTATTTTGTAAACAGGGTAAGGGAAGGTCTTGAAAAGAGAGTAAAAGTGCAGGGCGGAAAACAATATATAGGTGAGCATTTGAATAAGGTGCTTATCTGTGCTGAGGATGAAGCCAAACGAATGGGTGATGAATATGTATCGGTAGAACATCTGTTTTTATCAATGCTGCAGAATCCGAATAAAGAAATTAAAGAGATTTTCAGGGAATATGCAATTACCCGAGAAAGATTTCTCAAGGTGCTTTCTGAGGTAAGAGGCAATCAGCGAGTTACAAGTGATAATCCGGAAGCAACCTATGATACACTGGAAAAATATGGTCAGGATCTTGTAGAGAAGGCAAGAAGCCAGAAGCTGGATCCGGTTATTGGACGAGATAATGAGATAAGAAATATAATCAGAATCCTTTCAAGAAAGACAAAAAATAATCCGGTGCTTATCGGTGAACCCGGAGTAGGTAAGACTGCAGTTGTCGAAGGTCTTGCACAGAGAATTGTCAGGGGAGATGTTCCACAGGGACTCAAAGACAAGAAGGTATTCTCTCTTGATATGGGAGCACTTGTAGCAGGTGCAAAATACAGAGGTGAGTTTGAGGAACGTTTAAAAGCTGTACTTGAAGATGTAAAGAACAGTGATGGTCAAATAATACTTTTTATTGATGAACTCCATACAATAGTAGGTGCAGGAAAAACTGATGGTGCAATGGATGCAGGAAATATGCTGAAACCAATGCTTGCAAGAGGTGAACTTCACTGTATAGGAGCTACTACACTTGATGAATACAGACAGTATATTGAAAAGGATCCTGCTCTTGAAAGACGTTTCCAGCCGGTTCTTGTATCAGAACCGACAGTTGAGGATACTATCAGTATACTTCGAGGCTTAAAAGAGCGCTACGAGGTATTCCATGGTGTAAAGATAATGGATAATGCACTTGTGAGTGCAGCAATGCTTTCAAACAGATATATTACAGACAGATTTCTTCCTGATAAGGCAATTGACCTTGTAGATGAGGCCTGTGCGATGATAAAGACAGAGTTGGATTCGCTTCCGGCAGAGCTTGATGAACAGCAGAGACGTATAATGCAGATGGAGATAGAGGTAGCTGCGTTAAAGAAAGAAGAAGACCACTTAAGTAAGGAGAGACTTGAAACTCTTCAAAAGGATCTTGCTGAGATTAAGGATGAATTTAATAATCGCAAGGCTCAGTGGGAGAATGAAAAGGCATCTGTCGATAAACTTTCCAAGATAAGGGAAGAAATAGAGAAGATGAATAATGAGATTCAGATAGCACAACGAGAAGGAAATCTTGAGAAGGCTGCTGAGTTAAGCTATGGAAAACTTCCTGAGTTAAGGAGACAGTTGGAGAATGAAGAGGCTATTGTAAATCAGAGAGATATGTCACTTGTGCATGAGAGTGTTTCTGATGAAGAGATAGCAAAAATTATCTCAAGATGGACAGGAATACCTGTTTCCAAGCTTAATGAAAGTGAAAGAAATAAGACACTTCATCTTGATGAGGAACTCCACAAGAGAGTTATCGGTCAGGACGAAGGTGTTACAAAAGTAACAGAAGCCATAATACGTTCAAAGGCAGGGATAAAAGACCCGGATAAGCCAATTGGTTCATTTCTGTTTTTGGGACCTACAGGTGTAGGTAAGACTGAGCTTGCAAAAGCATTAGCAGCATCTCTTTTCGATGATGAGACCAATATGGTAAGAATCGATATGAGTGAATATATGGAGAAGCATTCTGTGTCAAGACTTGTTGGAGCCCCTCCAGGATATGTAGGATATGATGAAGGCGGGCAGCTAACAGAGGCTGTAAGAAGAAAACCCTACAGTGTTGTTTTATTTGATGAAGTTGAAAAGGCGCATCCGGATGTATTCAATATATTATTACAGGTACTGGATGATGGCAGAATAACTGATTCACAGGGAAGGACTGTGGACTTTAAGAATACTATTCTGATAATGACTTCAAATATCGGAGCACAGTTCCTGTTAGAGGGAATTGATGACAATGGTGACATAAATCAGGAAGCACAGAATCTGGTGATGAGTGAATTGAGAGCACATTTCAGACCTGAATTTCTTAACCGACTTGATGAGACAATAATGTTTAAGCCACTCACAAAGGATAACATAGGTGGAATAATCAATCTTATCATAAAAGATATAAACAGACGTCTTGCAGATAAGGAGCTGCATATAGAAGTTTCAGAGCAGGCTAAGAAGTATATTGTGGATAATGGCTATGACCCGGTATACGGTGCCCGTCCGCTGAAAAGATATATTCAGAAATATGTAGAGACTCTTGCAGCCAGACAGATACTCTCAGGCAATGTAAGTCAGGGAGATACTATTATGATAGTGCTTGATGAAAACACAAATGAATTGTCTGCACTGGTAGTGGAAACAGATACAAATAATAGTTAAGTAAAATGCCATTAGGAAAGTCCTAATGGCATTTTTCAAGTGATAGTTTTCTCTATTGCATGGCTTAAAAGAAAATCCTTCCATATACTGTAGTATTGAGCCTTGATGTGAACCTGATCCCAGGTGTAAGCTGAGATTAGGGCTCCATTTTCACATAACTCACTCTCATTAATGTCTATATAAAATATATCATTCTGATTTGCCAGAGTAGAAATAAGTCTGTTTCTGGCTATAATATTTTCATTTGTAACCTTTGTTTTATCATTTGATTTTGAATCTGTTACCAACAGGTTGCCTTCTAAGTAGATTATGGCCTCCGGTTGTAAAAATCTTATTTCCTCTACAACTGATTTGTAGGTTTCAAAGAAAGACTCAGGGGTTCCTATTCCACACTCATTTATACCAACCATAAGATATATTTTGGCAAATTTCTTATCGGAAAGCACCTGTTGAATAGATGTCTTTTTACTCTCATAAGTTATTTTAGGTTTGTCGAAGTCATAGATGGATAAAGAAGTCTTACATAAAAATGTAGCATTTTTAATGCCTGAATACTGGCTTATGCCTACTGTTCTTGAATCTCCTATGAAGCATGCATCATCAAAATATTCATCGGTCACTGTTGAAAATTCTAATGTATCAGCTTTTTTTGTTCTTTTGGCAATATCATTTTGAAAATTAATACATTTTTGCATAAATTCATTTATCTGACCTGATATAGATGATTCATCACCTGAGTTGACAATCAGAGTATCAATATTTATGCTGGCCTGTGTTGCTGATGGCGGGAGATACAATTCATCATGTATTCCCTGCATGGCCTTTGTAAGTGGTGGGATATCCATATCAAATTTCATGGAAGTATCATACATACTATTCCAGTAATATCCAAGAAAGGTAAATAGCAGCGCTGTAATCATTAAACATATTGTCAATAGGTAAGGATTGTTTTTTTGTTTCATCCTGTTATCCTCCGATAAAAATAGAACCTTTTACACATAAATATCTAAAAAGATTAGAATCTGAAATATAAAAATGGATTGTTCATTCCAATTGATAAATAATATACCGCACACCAGAAAATAGCAATACAGATTATTATTCCCAATATGCTGTTTTTTATTTTATCAAAAATTTTTTCAGGAAACTCAGTTGCAAATATAATACATATTATTATAAGAACAAGGTAATCCTTAACATAAGGAATAAAATCATTTGAATTAATTATATTTCCATTTCCACAAAATGGAAGCATGCGATTGAGATATATCCATAATTGTTTAAAATCGCTTATCGCAAACAATATCCAGCTTATAGCAATGTAAATAAACATATAAATATGGGAAAAAATAAAAGAAAATATATTTTTCCCGTTTAAAAACTTAAGAGTGATATTTTTTTCTATGATTTGCAGTATAAAAATAAATAATCCCCATAATATAAAGTTCCAGGCAGCGCCATGCCAAAAGCCTACCAGAAACCAGACAACAAACAGATTGAATATTGTTCTTAGTTTTCCTTTTCTGTTTCCACCAAGTGGAATATATACATATTCTCTGAACCAGGCACCAAGAGTAATGTGCCAGCGACGCCAGAAATCAGTAACGCTGCGGGCAACATAAGGATGTCTGAAGTTTACAGGCATGGTAAAGCCAAGCATCTCTCCCAGTCCGATAGCCATCATTGAGTATCCGCAGAAATCAAAATAAAGCTGCATTGAATATGCAAAGGCTCCAAGCCAGGCCATAGGGGTTGAAATACTTTCAAAGCCTACAGTACACACTTCATTCCAAAGAGTTCCTATGCGGTTGGCGATTATTACCTTATATCCGAGACCTATAATAAATGTTTTTAAGCCATTATCAAGTTTGATTACAGATGTAGTCCTGTTTGACAATTCGGACTTAATATCTGAATAAACTACAATAGGACCTGCTATAAGCTGGGGGAACATGCAAAGATATGCGCCCAGACTGATTACTGAACGGTCAGCTTTTATCTTGCCACAATATACATCTATTATGTATGACATTATCTGAAATGTATAAAAGCTTATTCCGAGTGGAAGTGTAAGACCAACCAGATAAAACTGCCAGTTGACATGCAATAATTTTAGCAGTATGTTAATATTTTCAATAAAGAAATCAGTATATTTGAAAATAAACAGACTTCCGAGATTATATATTATATCAGCTAAAAACAAAAGAAGTTTTATACTTTTATTTGATTCAAAGTGTTCAATAAGTCGTCCTAAAAAGTAATTAACAGTTATTGAACATATTATTAAAAAAAGATAATAAGGTTCACCAAGGCTGTAAAATACAAGACTTCCTATTAAAAGAAGCGTATTACGAAATTTTACAGGTGAACAGTAGTACAGTACTAAAAATACGGGTAAAAAAACAAATATGAATGATAAACTGCTAAAAACCACGATATCCTCCGACTTAGCGAACAAGAAGTAATATTTTAATATGTTATGTCGCTGCTAAATAGTGCATGCCCATTGCAAATATTTCTTCGAAATATTTGTTTAACTAACACTACACTGTTGCATTTTTACATTACATAAAAATTATTATATCAGAAATAAATAGATAATTCTACTAAATTTCTTGTAGTATAGATACAATTTTGCACTGCTAATTTGTCAAAAATTGGTGTTTTTTACAACGTTGTGTAAAATGTATTAAAAATAAATTGGTAAATATAGGCACAAAATATATAAAATTATACGCGGTATAATAATATTTATACATATAATGTTGTTATGTACACGAGGTACGATTGCAGATGGAGCAATTATATGCAATAATATGGTGTGGACTTTAATAGTATAAAGGTTTAAAACAGATTTTACAGATAGGAAGGCTATATGACGAAAAATTATTTAAAAATCAGATTTGGCAAAAGGATTGTGCTTGGTGGAATATTATTGATGATTTCAGGTCTTTGCGGATGCAGTAATCCAAATAGTAATGAGGGTACAAAGGTAGTGCTTACCACAGGCTTTGAAAAAGACGAAGTTTTCAGGATAGAAAAATCCTCATGTATGCTGCCTGAGATAATGGTATATCTTACCAATACCAAAAATCAGTATGAAAATGCCTTCGGAGCGCAGATATGGGATACCTCTTACGAGGGAAAAACGTTGGAGGATAATATAAAGGAGACTGTACTTGCCAGACTTGCAAGAGTCAAGGCATTGAATCTGCTGGCAGCAGAGCATGGGGTTACATTAAGCGATGAAGATATTGCAAAGGTAAATAAAGCGGCAGACAAATATTATAATTCGTTAAGTGATATTGAAAAAAGTGAGCTTAAAACAGATAAAGAGCTTATTGTAAAGATGTATGGGGAATATGCCCTTGCAAACCGGGTATATGAATATCTTATAGTGGATATAAATCCTGAGATAAGTGATGATGAAGCAAGGACTATTACGGTTCAGAACATACTTATAAAGACATATACTCTTGATGAAGATGGCAACAAGACAGAATATTCCTCACAGGCAAAAAGTGAAGCCTACAAAAGAGCACAGGAGGCATTGGAAAGATTAAAAGCGGGTGAAGAGTTTATAAATATTGTATCGGAGTACAATGAAGCAGAAAACTATACATATTCCTTTGGAAAAGGTGATATGGAAGCTTCATTTGAAGATGCAGCTTTTAGTCTAGGTACAGATGAGATAAGCGATATTGTGGAAAGCTCGCAGGGATACCATATCATTAAGTGTATAAGTACCTTTGACAGAAGTGAAACGGACAGGAATAAGCTAAAGATAGTTGAGCAAAGGCGCAAGGAAGCTTTTGGGGATGAATATTCCAAATTTATTGAGGGACTTACCAAAAATATAAATGATAAGCTTTGGGATAAAGTAAGTTTTATCGATTCGCCGGAAATAAAAACGTCATCTTTTTTTGATGTTTATAACGATTTTTTCAAAGAAGTTGAAGAATAATTCTTAATAATTAGCACTCACTTGAAGTGAGTGCTAATTTTTTCTTGACTTTTTATGTTACTGGTATTAAACTAGCACTATAGTTGATGCAGGGATTGTTGAAGTACGTAACAATCCGTAGGTATCACAATTTCAAATAAGAATAATATGAATTGAAAGGAATGTGATTTTTTATGGCAGAAAAAAGAGGAAGTTTATCAATCAATAGTGATAATATATTCCCAATTATTAAGAAATGGTTGTATTCAGACCATGATATCTTTTATAGAGAATTGATTTCAAATGGCTGTGATGCCATTACAAAATTAAAGAAGCTTGAGATGATGGGAGAATATGAATATCCTGCAAATGCAAAGAATAGTATTCGTGTTATTGTAAACCCTGAAGAAAAGACCTTGAAATTCATCGATACCGGTCTTGGTATGACAGCAGAAGAAGTAGAAGAGTATATTAACCAGATCGCTTTTTCGGGAGCAACAGATTTCATTGAAAAATATAAAGACAAGACAAATGACGATCAGATCATAGGTCATTTCGGACTTGGATTTTATTCAGCATTTATGGTAGCTGATGAGGTTCACATTGATACACTTTCTTTTAAGGACGGGGCAACAGCTGTTCACTGGGAATGTGACGGTGGTACGGAATTTGCCATGACAGACGGAGACAGAACAACAGTTGGTACAGAGATTACTTTATTTTTAAATGAAGATTGTCTTGAATTCTGTAATGAATACAAGGCAAGAGAAGTAATTAAAAAGTACTGTTCATTCATGCCTTACGATATTTTTCTTGAGAAGGCAAATGCACCGGAAGAATTTGAAACAATAGATCCTGACGATAAAAAGGATGACGATATTGTTGTTGAGACTGTAGAAGAAGAAAAAGAGGTCGCAGTCGAAGGTTCTGATGAGAAGAAGAAAGAAAAGGTAACAAAGCTCAAGATTAAAAAACGTCCTGTTCCTTTAAATGATACACATCCATTATGGACAAAGCGTCCAAGCGACTGTACAAAGGAAGAATATGTTGATTTCTACCGCAAGGTATTTGCAGATTATAAAGAGCCATTATTCTGGATTCATTTAAATATGGATTATCCATTTAATATGAAGGGTATTCTTTACTTCCCTAAGATCAACATGGAATATGAGTCAATTGAAGGAACAATCAAGCTTTACAATAATCAGGTATTTATTGCTGACAATATTAAAGAAGTAATTCCTGAATTTCTTCTCTTATTAAAGGGTGTTATCGATTGTCCGGACCTTCCACTTAATGTTTCAAGAAGTGCACTTCAGAACGATGGATTTGTAAATAAGATCAGAGAGTATATTACAAAGAAGGTTGCTGACAAGCTTTCAGGAATGTGCAAGACCGATAAAGAAAATTATGAGAAATACTGGGATGATATCAGTCCATTCATCAAATTTGGCTGCTTAAAGGATGATAAGTTCTGTGAGAAGATGACAGATTATATACTCTTCAAGAACCTTGACGGACAGTATCTGACACTTCCTGAGTGTCTTGATATAAAGAAGACAGATACAGAGGAGGCTGACACAGCGGTTGACACACAGACAGGTGAAACTGTTGAGGCAGAAGTAGTTACTGATGATGAAGAAACCGTTGAGATTCCATCAGAAGATGCAGAGACAAAGGAAAAGATCATTTATTATGTAACTGACATGGTACAGCAGAGCCAGTATGTAAATATGTTCAAGAAAGCCAAAATGGATGCTGTTGTTCTTCCGGACAAGATTGACCAGCCATTTGTACAGCAGTTAGAGGCTAAGAATGAAGGAATCAAATTCTCAAGAATCGATGCAGACCTTACAGATACCTTTAAGACAAAGAATTCAAAGAAGGTAGAGGAAGAGCTTGCAAAGAAGAGCGAGGAAATCTCAAAGATATTCAAGAAAGCTACAAAGAATGATAACATCGTTGTTAAAGTAGAAAAACTTAAGAATAAGGACATTGCATCAATGATAACTGTTTCTGAGGAAGCACGCAGAATGCAGGATATGATGAAGATGTATTCTATGCCTGGAATGGATATGGGCTTTGGCAAAGAGGGAGAAACACTTGTACTTAATGCAAATAATAAGCTTGTAGAATATGTACTTGATAACCAGGAAGGTGAAAATGTTGATCTTATCTGTGAGCAGCTTTATGACCTTGCACTTATTCAGCAGGCACCTTTACAGCCGGAAGCAATGACCAAATTTATTAACAGAAGTAATAAGATTATGTTACTTTTAGCCAAATAGTATAAAAAAGGATATCGCAAGGCGATATCCTTTTTTATACTAAACTGTTTTATGTATATATAACTGTGTCATGCGATCCTTATTTACAAACCACGAGTTATCGCTGTCATTTCCTACAGCCTTGCAGAAAGTAGAATACATACCAAGGTTAGGATTCCAGAGATAATCACGTTCTTCATACATACCTACAAGCAGGTCGCGTTTGATAAGTCCTGTAAAGCCAAGCTCCTTTATAGGTTTAAGGCTGAGCTCAAAAGCCAATCTTGGATTGTAGGTTGATACTACAACACCTTCCTCAAGAATATCACGTATCATTACGTTCTCATAGTTTTCCTTAACTATTCCTATCATGCGGATCTCACTTGCAAGTGTAAGCTTTTCATCGCGAAGATCTGTCTGCAATAAGTATTTTCCGTCCTGTGTAGGAAATGTAAAGTTCTCATCAGCATAATCAGAGTATAAAACAAATCTGCCTACTCCCAGGTATACTGCAGGATATTCATTGCCTGCATATGTGACATAAAGTCCTCCACGATATTCACCTGTTGATGTGCCTTCAAATTCAAAACTCTCCTTCATTGATGTTCTCCCTAAAAATTGAAAGTTAAGTGTGCAATTAGATGCATAAAATAACTTTTTTATAAATTTAATTTATGATTATATAAAAAGTATATAAAATTTCATCCGCTGATATATGAAAATACGCCAAGGAAATTTTTAACTATGGATTATGATAGTATAACTAAACAATTAAAGCAAGTAGGTGAGTGTATAAAGATTATATGCAACACGTAGTTGTTTTAATTTTTAAAATATTTAATAAAAATATAAAAAACTAATAATTTAGAATATTTCATAAAAAGTTACAATAATCAATTGATAAACTAATAGTAGAATGATAAAATATATGTATTGATAAAATTGAGTGTGTTTTAAAATGAATAAATATGCACTTGGGGATTCTGAGAGTGTATTTGGTATAATAGGGGGAAAATAGCAGATGGGATATTCGGTTGAAAAAATATTGGCTTATGCGAAAACAAAAGGGGCATCGGATGTTCATATTACGGTTGGTATACCACCTAAGATGCGAGTAAATGGCAAGCTTATTGCAATGAGTGATACCAGGCTTTTGCCACAGGATACTTTGGAGATGGCACTTAATATAATGAATGACAAGCAAAGGGCACACTTTGAGGAAAAAGGTGAGGTCGATATGTCTTTTGCAGTAGTGGGCCAGGGAAGATACAGAGCAAATATATTTAAGCAGAGAGGTTCTATTGCAATGGCCTTTCGAGTTGTTGATACAACAGTACCGTCACCTGAAAAGCTTGGAGTACCTAATTCGGTAATAGAGCTTTATCAGAAAAAGAGAGGGCTTATTCTGGTAACAGGACCAACCGGTAGTGGTAAATCTACGACTCTGGCTGCCATAATTGATAAGATAAACAATTGCAGGGAGTCACATGTCATAACGCTTGAGGACCCTATAGAGTATCTGCATCAGCACAAAAAATCCATTGTAAATCAGCGTGAGATAGGACTTGACACTAACAGCTATGCTAATGCGCTTCGTGCTGCACTTCGTGAAGACCCTGATGTAATCCTTGTAGGTGAGATGCGAGACTTTGAGACTATAAGTGTAGCCATAACTGCTGCCGAAACAGGACATTTAGTGCTTTCCACATTACATACAATTGGTGCAGCAAGTACCGTAGACCGTGTAATTGACGTATTTCCACCACATCAGCAGCAACAGATAAGAGTTCAGCTTGCAAATGTTTTGGAGGCAGTTATCTCACAGCAGCTGGTACCGATGATAGGTGGAGAAGGGCGTGTGGCAGCATTTGAGGTACTTCATTCAAATTCAGCAGTAAAGAACCTTATACGTGAGGGCAAGACACATCAGCTTACCAGTGTAATGCAGACAAACCGAAAGATGGGTATGATGACTATGGATGATGCTCTTGCACAGCTCTTTAATGAATATAAAATTGATAAGGAAATGGCTATGCAGTTTGCGCAGGACGCAGACAGTATGCGTGCAAAACTGTTTTAGGGATTAGAATCGGATGCGTAAAGCAATTTGCTTTTGCATCCGATTTTTTAATAGAAATTTCACATGACAATGGATTATATTAGTTGTATAATCATATTTATTTAGTAACTGTTCACAACCAGACTCTTTACAGTTACAATTTATTAATTTAGAGAAGGGGCAAGATTTTTATGAGAGAAAATCCAAAACCGTTTGAACAGTATATGCATTTTAAGGGAAAAAAATATCAGATAATTGCCGTTGCACGTCATTCGGAAAATGATGAGAAATATGTGGTATACCAGCAGTTATATGCACCCTTTGAAGTGTATGTACGTCCACTGGATATGTTTATGAGTAAAGTTGATACTCAAAAATATCCAAATGTGGAGCAGACTTATAGATTTGAGAAAATAGTTAATGCAGAAAACATTAAAATAGAAGATACCTGCGTGGGTGACAACAAGGATCAGCAGGAAGATGTAAATACGGAAACAAAGTCTGAAGAAAAAGCCGGGCTTGAGAATACTTTTGAAAATAATGACAGTACACTAAAAACACAGGAGAGTGAAGGGAATATAGATGAAATACCTGGAATAGACCCCGATGTTATGGAGTTTCTTGATGCCAAAAGTTATGATCAGAAGCTTTTGATACTTAGTGGACTTCACAGAAAAATAACCGATGACATGATAAATATTATGGCTGTAAGTCTTGATACCGAAGTAAAGGAATCAGACGATATCGAAAAAAGATATACTGAACTTAAAAACAGCCTTATCATGATGGAAAGATTTGAATGTAACAGACTTAGGTAATAACAGGAGGAATAATGAAACTTTTATCAATAACAGTACCCTGCTACAATTCAGCAGCATATATGAGTAAATGTATAGAATCACTTCTTGTAGGAGGGGATGATGTTGAAATACTTATTGTAAATGATGGCTCAAAGGATAACACACTTGAAATAGCAGAGGAATATCAAAGGAAATATCCTTCAATCGTAAAAGTGATAGATAAAGAAAACGGTGGACATGGCTCAGGCGTAAATGCAGGAATAGAGCAGGCTAAAGGTCTTTATTTCAAGGTTGTTGACAGTGATGACTGGGTAAGTGAAAGTGCATATATACAGATACTTAATACACTTAAGGCTTTTCTTGATGACGGTAAGTTCATAGATATGTTCATAAGCAATTTCGTATATGAAAAAGAAGGCGAAAAACGTAAGAAGGTTATGAAATACGACCATGCACTTCCAAAAAACAAGATATTTACATGGAAAGATGTGCATCATTTCAGAGTGGGTCAGTATATACTGATGCACTCTGTGATTTACAGGACAAAGCTTCTCAGAGAATGTGGATTAAAGTTGCCTGAGAAGACCTTTTATGTGGATAATATTTTTGTATTTAATCCTTTGCCCTATGTAAAGACAATGTATTATCTGGATGTAAATTTTTACCGCTATTATATCGGGCGTGAAGACCAGTCTGTAAATGAGCAGGTTATGATAGGACGTATTGACCAGCAGATAAAGATAAATAAGCTTATGATAGATTATTATGTTGATAATAAGCCGCTTATATATTCTAATGGCAAGGTAAAGCGATATATGCGCAATTATCTGGATATTATCACAACAGTATCCTCTGTACTTCTCATTCGTTCAGAGCTTGATGAAAATCTGGATAAAAAGAAGGAGCTCTGGGAATATATTAAGACAAAGGATAAAGCACTCTGGTTCATACTGCGTTCGGGCATACTTGGTAACGCCATGAATCTGCCGGGAAGATTGGGAAGAAAAATCACAATTGATGGCTATAAGATATGTCAGCGCATTTTTCATTTTAATTAGTTTGTCAACATAATACTTGTAAAGTTACATAAAACAAAGTATAATTGTTAACGTACAGAGGTTATAAAACCCGAGTTTTTAACGCGCCAAGTTAAGCATTTGCTTAATTTGTGTGCATAATCAGTTACAGTTAACACTATGTGTGTACTGTAACTATAATTGTCAATGCAAATAGGTTATAAAGCAATGTAAAATAAATGTTTATGGAGGAATATTTTATGTACTCACTTGATGAAGTAAAAAAGGTAGACCCTCAGATCGCAGCAGCGATTGTTGAGGAGCAGGAAAGACAGAACAGCCATATTGAGCTTATTGCGTCAGAAAACTGGGTAAGCAAGGCAGTTATGGCAGCAATGGGAAGCCCGCTTACTAATAAGTATGCAGAAGGCTACCCTGGAAAGAGATATTATGGCGGCTGTGAGTGTGTTGATGTAGTAGAGAATCTTGCAATTGAACGTGCAAAGGAATTATTTGGATGTGATTATGCAAATGTACAGCCACATTCAGGTGCACAGGCAAATATGGCAGTTCAGTTTGCTGTTTTGCAGCCGGGTGACACAATAATGGGTATGAACCTTGATCACGGCGGACATCTTACACATGGTTCACCTGTTAATATGTCAGGTAAGTACTTTAATGTTGTACCTTATGGTGTAGATGATAACGGTTTTTTGGATTATGACAAAATGAGAGAGCTTGCTCTTGAGTGCAAGCCAAAGATGATTATTGCAGGCGCAAGTGCATATGCAAGAACAATTGATTTTAAGAAGTTCAGAGATGTCTGCGATGAGGTTGGAGCAGTGCTTATGGTAGATATGGCTCATATTGCAGGTCTTGTGGCAGCAGGACTTCATCCAAGCCCAATGCCATATGCTGATGTAGTTACTACTACAACACATAAGACACTCAGAGGACCTAGAGGAGGTCTTATCCTCGCAAATAAAGAGGCGGCTGAAAAGTACAACTTTAACAAGGCTATTTTCCCAGGTATTCAGGGTGGCCCTCTTATGCATGTTATTGCAGGTAAGGCAGTATGCTTCCAGGAGGCACTTTCAGATGATTTCAAGGCATATCAGCAGCAGATAATCAAAAATGCTCAGGCTCTTTGCAAAGGACTTATCGAAAGAGATATCAAGATTGTTTCAGGTGGAACAGACAATCATCTTATGCTGGTTGACCTTACAAACTATGACCTTACAGGTAAGGCAGTAGAAAAGCTTATGGATGAGGCTCATATTACATGTAATAAAAATACAATTCCAAACGATCCAAAATCACCTTTTGTCACAAGTGGTATCAGACTTGGTACACCAGCTGTTACAAGTCGCGGCATGAAGGAAGATGACATGGATAAGATCGCAGAAGCGATTGCAATGGTAATAAAGGAACAGGAAAATGGTGTTGCAGGTGCAAGAGCTATTGTTCAGACACTTACAGACAAATATCCATTAATTTAACAAGTATTTGTACCTTACACAAATTCGCAGAATTTGAAGAAAGGCATGTATATTAAAATGAAAGACAAAGACGAACTTACAGACAGAGAGTTACGACGTAAGAGAAGAATAAGGAGTCAGATACTTGCATATGCAATATTAGCTTTGCTGGTCATTATTATAGTTGTTGCAGCATACTTCGGGGCAGGAAAGCTGATCAGTTCCATAAAAAAATATAATGAAAAGGTAAATGATGCAATTGAATCCGCAGAATCAAGTGTTGCAAATGACTTGGAAAATGACGCTTCTGATAGTGACACACAAGGCTCTGACAATATATATGACTATGCTGATAATGATGCCTTGAGTGATCTTGTTAAGTCCTTGGTGCAGGATATGACACTTGAAGAAAAGGTGGCAGGAATGTTCATTATTTCACCTGAGTCTATTACAGGAGTTTCTACTGTTATTCAGGCAGGAGAGGGAACTAAAAATGCACTGGCTGAAAATCCGGTAGGTGGATTCATATATTCTGCCAATAATTATAAGTCGGAGGAGCAGTTTAAAGAAATGCTCTCAAAGACTATAGAATATTCAAAATATCCGATGTTTTTGGCTGTATCGCAGGAATGTGGCAAAGACACAGGCTTTGGTGTAGGAGATACTCCCACTGCAATGGAGATTTCGGATACTGACAGCGCTGTGGCAGCATATACCAAAATAGCGCAGAAGCTCGTTTCGTATGGTATCAATATGAATCTGGCACCTGTGTCAGCTGTTGTATCGGAGGATAGTGGTTCAGAGCTTGCAGGACATACCTTTGGTTCGGATGCGGCAACAGCATCACCACTTATTAACGCATCGGTAAAGGCTATGCAGGATGTGGAACTCAATGCAGTACTTATGAAGTTCCCGGGTGCAAACATTGAAAATAAATCAATAGAAGAATTTAATAATACCGACTTTGTTATCTATCAGTCTGCAATAAGTAATGGAACTGACTGTATTATGGTTACAAATGAAAAGGCAAAGGGAATTACAGGCGATGATACGCCGGCAACATTATCTTCTGTTGTGATAACAGATACTTTGAGAAATGTGCTGGGCTTTAAGGGCGTTGTAATAACAGACAGTTTAAATTCTTCTGCAATAACTGCAGAATATGATGCAGGCAGTGCAGCAGTTGCGGCAGTTGTAGCTGGAGCAGATATGATTCTGGAGCCAGAGGATTACAAAAAGGCATATGACGGAATAATTCAGGCTGTGGCAGATGGAACAATCACAACTGAGAGAATAGATGAATCTGTTTACAGAATATATAAAGTTAAATATAAGAATGCATTAGAACAGTAAATGTAATTGTTCAGCAAATAAGGGATATCGCGTGGCGATATCCCTTATTTG
>JAFPAQ010000203.1 GCA_017424235.1 Lachnospiraceae bacterium
AATTTGTTAGAACAAAAAGCGGTACACGGAATTAGTCATATACAGTTTGTAATTGGAGGTTCTTTAGGATTGCATCAAAAGGTTAGTCAAAGAAGTGATTATAAGCTTAGTTTTTCAGATATGACTTTTCCGCATCAATTAATGCGTGTAATTTTAGCAGAACAGATTTATAGGGCTTATCGGATTATTTCTGGTGAACCGTATCACAAATAGGGAATAGCCTAAATATAGGTTGTTGTAAAGTATGGAAAGGATGGTAAATTTACCATCCTTTTAATTATTATTAGGCACTTGTCAAGTCGATAGTCGGCAGGTGGCAGATAGGGTGACTTTGTTAATAATTGGGAGTAAAAGAAATTCTATAGGATATGATACGGTTTTTCAACAGAGGAAGTACTTCTGTAGAGTAGGGTAAAAGAAGAGTACACAGAGTAAATGACTCTGTAGACTGCACAGAGGAATTGAAAATTTGAGGTAAAAGTTGTATATTAAATGAAGAATTGAAAATGATATCAGTTCGATAAATTTGAATTTGTAGGGCTGATTAGCTCGATATAATTATGATTTTGCGAATAAAAAAGGAGTAAAAATGATAGGAACAATACAGCATCTTTTAAATTCAGGGGACGCATTTTTAACGGGAACAAGCTTTTTAGTTCTTCTTTATCTTATCGTGATGATTATAATTTACGGCAAGATGAGTAAAAACGAAAAACATAAGAAAATATGGAACATACTATGCGTTATTCCCCTTACCTTTTCGGTAATTCATCTTATACTATTTGTTTGCGGTGATGCATTCAAATACATAATATCAAACTACCTGAATATTTATATCACCTCAGTTCTGATTGCACTTTTACCGCTGCTTGCGAAAAAGAACCCTCTGAGAATTATCGGAAACATTCTTGGCATTATGGTTTGCTTGGTGTTTTCGGTGCTGTCATTGGAAAACGGTAAGTTCGCTGACTATACAGATAAAAGCATGAGCGACGCATATATTTCACTTTGCGGTTTTCTGGAAGAAAATTATGTGCTGAGTGAATGGAAAAAAGTGGATTATGAAAAACTGAAAGCTGACGGTCTTGCGCTTATAGAAGAAGCAGAAAAAACAGGCGATACCGATAAATACTATGATGCGTTGTATATGCTTGTTGATTCTTTTCATGATGGGCATGCAGGTGTAATCATCGACGATGCCCAATCTTCCTATGCAATGGATAAAATAACATCATTTGGAGATTACGGGCTTTCTCTTATAACACTAGATAACGGAGATACAATTGCAGTAAATGCAGAAGAAGGCTTAGCAATCAAAGACGGAGATGTTATCACAAAATGGAACGGTGTGCCTGTTGATGAAGCAATAGACAATGTTTCTCTGCCGATTACCGCGGGCACACTTGAAAACGAGAGAGTACAGAAAACATTTTATCTGGCAGGTGTTGGTGGAGACACTGTCAATGTAACATACATAAATTCCGAAGGTACGGAAGCTGTTGCAACGTTGAACAGAATAGAAGGTAATATGCCAAGGGCAGCAAGTGACTTCGGCATACTCACTTCCTCAAAGAACGAAGAATATGATTACAGAATGTTAAGCGACAATATCGGATATTTAAGAGTGGTAGAAGAATCAACCGATAATCTCAGCGACATGATCGGTTATATTACAGGTAATCACACAACAGCAAGAGAAATGTACAGAGAAGACCTGAGGGAGTTAAGAACTCAGGGTATGAAAAAGCTTGTGATTGATATACGAAATAACGCAGGAGGATTTGATGAAGTGGCTACGGCGCTTACAAGTCTTTTTACGAAAGAGCAGATGTACGCTTTTTCTCTAGGTGTAAAGAATGATAAGGAAATGAAAAGCGTAACTGACAGATATGTAAAGGGTGACGGTGAATTCAGCGACCTTGAAATCCTTGTTCTGACTGGTATGAGATGCGGTTCGGCAGGCGATGGCTTAACCTTGTATTTATCGAGACTTCCCAATGTAACGGTTGCAGGACTTACTGACCCGGAAGGAATAAACCAGGAAACAGGCGGAATAGTTTATATGCCTGAAAAGGCGATTGTTTTCTTCCCCACAGGTCTTGTGCTTGATGAAAACGGCAATCCGAATATTGATATCGACCACACAAGAAAGAGCAGAAATCCTGTTGATATTAAAATTTCTCTTGATAAGGAATCGGCACTTAAAATATTCAGTGGTGAGGACTATGAGCTTGAGTGGGCGATGGAGTATCTGAACAAAATGGAATAATAATAAAGGAGTAGTGGATATTCGAGATAAACTATATATATGATGGCTATCTTGATGAAGATAAAACAATTGAGAAGTATCTAGAGAAAGAAGAGTAAATGGTATAGAAGTTTTTTATAAATTCCAATTTCGTACTATATAAGTGTAGATGTTATTAAACATCTGCACTTATTTTTATATAATGAGGGAAGCAACTGGCCTGACGGAATTCCAATAGGGTTATCACATCCGTTCGACAAACAGTCAGCCATTCCCTTATTATAAAAATTCGGTTAAGCAGGTTGGAACCTCTGGATAGGCTTCCGTGTCACTAACGAAAATGAATCGTAATAAGTGTGGGTGGAAACAGTTACAAATACAACAGAGGAGGTTACCAATGATAAGCGTAGGAATTGATGTTTCTAAAGAGAAAAGCACCGTATGTGTATTAAAGCCATATGGAGAGATTGTTATGAAACCGAAAGATGTGCAACATACAGAATCAGAACTTTCGAAGCTGGTAGGTGAATTACAAGAGTTACAAGAAGAAATCAGAGTAGTTATGGAAGCTACAGGAGCATATCATCTTCCAATTCT
>JAFPAQ010000204.1 GCA_017424235.1 Lachnospiraceae bacterium
AAATGCTATCAGTCAAAACATTTGTTAAAGGAGGATTTGCGCTATCTTTTGTCGCTGATTTATGGAACAATGAAAATACCAAGATGAAAATGCAAACTAAAGCTATACACAAAACTACGATTTGTTTTTTTCTGTTTTTTTCCATGTTTATATTATTTATATTTGTTTGACGAGAATATCTTTATTTGCCGACAAAGGTACATAACTTTACGGAAAAATATGTTTCCTTGACATTATTTGGCAAATATAACTAATTTTATTGAGAGAATACCCTATTATCGTATAAAAAATCTATTTTTCTAAAAATGAAACGATAGTCCGTGCGAATAGTCTCTTATTTTTATTTGCATCAAGTTAATATATTAGAGTAAAGAGTTCTCTGTTCGATAATGGTTCGGAAATGAGAGTATTTAATTCCCTATATTCAGTAATTTCAGAAGTGAATATTACGAATGTAGGCTAATCTGCTGATTTTGTGTACATTATCCAATCGTTGCTATTATCGATTCAAAACAGATATTCAGTTATAGTTGAATCGTAGTAAAAGTGAATGTTTCTTACCAAAATCCAATGGAAATACAGTCCCTCAAAAAATAAGGATATACACCCTCATAAAGTGAGGGTATACCCCCTCAAAATCTGAGTACATATAATAAGATAAGAATCAATAAATATTATAGGTAAGGTTATAATGGATAGAGCAATCTTAGGATTGCCTTATCCATTATAACTGTTTACTTAAACAAAAGAGTGGATATATACTATTTATTTTCTCGTTTAAGACTATAATACCAATACCCCCGCCCGCAAAACACATTAATCCACTAGTATAATGGATACAGAGACAAACAGTCAGATGATTTATTTATGCGTTGAGATAAGCGATGTGAGTAAAAATAAGTATCTTAGCGGTGAAATTCATAATAACTAAAGATATAATGGCAAGCATAAAAACTCTTTTTGATAAGATTACAATAATCCATCCAGAAAAAGTCGGCTTATTAGGAGAGATAGGGTTGGAACAAGAATTGATAGCAAATGTACGTTTATTTGCTGAAGAGATTTGGAACTCTTTGCCAATAAGCACAGAAAACACAATGCCTATTATAGGAGATAGCTTGCCTTTTGCTACTGACTCCTATTGTTCTGAGGATATACTTCAATCGTATCTATCATCAATAAACGACAGCATTAAAAATATCAGTACTCTTTTACAAGAAATTCAAAAGCTCACTAAAACGCCTCAAAGCAACCTTAAAAAAAGTACAAGGATGCCTGAATCGTTAAAAGAGTGCCAAATGAATATCTCAACTGGGAATTTTCCAGTATCCTGTTCGGGTATAACAGGAAAAACAAATATAGAAGAAGGATGTGATGCTATGGGTATCCCTTGTTCATTAGATAATCTTCTTAACTATGGTGAAATGTTATTTAGTACATATAAAAATGCCGCAGTTATGGTGGAGGATTTTATAATGCGAACAGCATCTATGCTTATGACAGAGGAGGAAATCAAAGAAATAACTAATCACAATAAATATTATGGAGAACATTTTCCATCCATATATAGCCAAGAAGATGATGTAAAGAAACTTTGTTATGAACTTATAAACCAGGGATTTTTAGATATAAAAACATCTATTGATGATTTTGTATATTTCTTCTCAGGAATAGGAGAGGTGCCAAATAATTATTTAATATGGCATGGAACAAATGTTAGTTTATCTATTTTCCTCGATTGTTATTTTATAAAGATAAAAACCGATGTACCATCCAAGTGGAAACATGCAGAAAGAATATTTAATAAGAAAAATCTTCGCCAATCGCTAAATAATGCACGTGATAACACCAAGCAGTCTGTCGTAGATGAGCAATATCATATATTTACAGATATGATAAATTTATAATATCCACATAATCATCTATATAGAGCACCTCAAAAGGGTGCTCTTTTTATTTACCGACATTTACGGTAAATGTTGGACAATGGTTAAAAATATACCCCTATAGTACCTTTGCAGAAGAATTAAAAGACGATAGTATGGGGTCAAAAACAAAGATACATAAAGCCGAAAGAGAACTGATAAAGATGGGATGCTATGTGGCATCACCTATCAACCTTTGTGTGCTCTTGACTCCTAACGAACAAGTGGTGCTAAATGTTATCCGCCACAGCAAGAACCTGGGACAACGCTTTATCAGCAACTCTGCATTGCAAGTAAGTACAGGTTTATCGGAGAACACTGTGAGAAATGTAAGAGATGCTCTTCTTCAACTTGATATAATCGAGCAGGTGGGTGAAACTACTTCGGCTGGACTAGAATACAAGATAAATTACAAAGTACTGTGTACCATTATAGAAGAACTAAACAACACAAAGAATCCAATCGAGCGATTAGTACTCGCTGATAGATTCAGAGGTGAAAAACTAGCAAGACACACTGCTCATATTAAGAAGTATCGAGACAGTGAACTAGATGGAAAATTTAATAATTAATAAACTATAAGATTATGA
>JAFPAQ010000205.1 GCA_017424235.1 Lachnospiraceae bacterium
ACCAGACATCATATTTTTCAAGTTCTTCCATATCAAGCATTGTCAAAAGCCATTCCTTGTCTCCATATAAAACAGGCATATATCCTGCATCTTTTACTTCATCCATAAATGCTTTTGCAATTTTTGTTCTCTCTTCTGTATCAAGCATTTCTATTCTTGCCATATCATCTTCAATGCTCTCCATTACAAAGGCTACAGGATATTTTATTGGATAGTCTTCAATAGCAGCAATCAGCTCTTCAGCTTCTTCTCTTGCTTCATTTTTTGAAACTGCCTGTGAACAGAAATATACTCCTATGTTAAGTCCGGCTTTTTTTGCACCCGAAAGATAGTCTTTGTACTTTTCATCAAAAACAATATTTCCACTGCTATATCCACGTGAACCAATTTTTATCATACAAAATTCACAACCGGCATTCTTAAGCTTTTCAAAATCAATATCACCGAGATTACTTGATATATCGACTCCAAAACATGAAGCAACTTTTCCATCAACATAATAACGCATTATAGGCTCCTGATATTTGAGATTGGAAAAATCATAAGTATTCTTCTTTATATTCTCATCAATATCAACCCATTCCTTTGAGCCATCCGAATGAGTTATCTGAATTCTGTCTTCGTCATCTTCTTTATCTTCTTCGTCATCTTTAGTTTCTTTATCATCGTCTTTTTTACTGTCTTTTGAAGCTTTTTCATCTTCCTTAAGATTTTCTTTCTCCGTCATATCATAAACAGAAGTCTTACCTTTTGCGAGTTCATCTGCTGTTGCTGTTTTTGTGTTTTCGTCCTTTGAATCAGAACCACCAATTACTACCTCGCCCGTTGTCTGATTTGTAACTGTCCCATTATTTCTACCTGAAGAAGCAGTTTGTTTTTCACGCCCTGTATCAGGAAGAGTCCATATATCAAGCTGGTCAGAAGTAAGATTGCCGCTTGTAAGGGTATCGCCCGCGCTGGCAGCCGCCGGAACTTCTCCTTCTGTTATCATTGTCTGTTGTTCTCTTTCCTGTTTTTGTGCCAAAGCCTTAGCATATCCACTTCCATTGTTATGATTCATCCCCTTGTTTGCCCAAAGAACAATGGCTAAAACTCCAAGAATAACTGTTGACATTATCAAAACCATATATATCACAGTCATATTTGGTCCCGAATTAGTGTCTTCCTCATAAAAATCATTATTAAATTTCATACAAATCCCCCATTCACTCATAAGCATGTCATCGCAATTTCATATCATACAAAAAGACAGTCTTTTTATCGCGAAATACATATTTTTATTGACATAACTATTTAACATTTACATTATAAATTAATTGTCACATATTTTCAAGACATTTATCTGATTATTGATTGATTCTGTAACAATATTGTTACTGTACAGAGGTTATATCCCGCGAGGTGTTTTCAGGATGAAAACCCGAGTTTTTAACGCGCCAAATTAAGCTTTTGCTTAATTTGTGTGCATAATTTGTTACAGTGCACACTATGTGTGTACTGTAACACAATTTTGGTATATCATCTATTATTACTTCACTAAAATATTTTTCGCCAAATAAAAGAGTGCATGGTGTTTTGTTTCCATGCACTTTAAACTTAACTATTTTGCTAAACTTTTTTATAAGTTAAATTCCGCATATAACGCTTCGTCATCTTCACTGTCCATACATTTCCATATGCTTCTTACATGTTTGAGATCATTATAATTCGATCTGGCAAATTCTACTTCTTTCTGAGCAGAAACCATTCTTCCCAAATAAAAAATAATACGATTGTCAAGCTTTTAGGTTCTAATCACACCACTCTTCTATTACGCAGGTATGTTTCTTTTTATCTTCACCGTCAGCATCATAACTTACGCCTACCAACAATATTTTATCACTATATCCGGACAATGCACCCTGATATCTGCGTTCCTTAATCTGATTAATTGCCGAATCTGCTGACTGATTGTATTTTAGTTCTACAACCATTGCCGGTCTGTTTCCTGCATTTGCTCTTGGAATAAATACCATGTATGCAAAGCCTTTTCCTGCTGGAAATTCTCTTACGATATTGTAGTAAGCTGGTGCTGTAAAGTATGCCATGGTAAGCACACAGCTTAATGAATTTTCATCATTATATTTTAGGATAGAAGTATAGGTTTCATGGGCAAGCTCAATAATCTCTGCCACCTTTTCAGTATCTTTTCTAATCGTTGCCTTTAGTACCTCATCACAGCGCGAAATCATTTTTGCCACTTGGCTCCAGCCGCTGCTTCTTAGTGCAAGGTTATAAGCTGACGCGACCTCATAATTAGGTACATATGCACTCAAATCCTCTGCGTCATATCCAAGGTATCCAAGATGTATAAGTGCGGTAAGTGCCTCATCCTTTGATGTTATATCCGATAAATCATTACGGAATGTCCCTACCTCGACATCTGCGTTCCCGCCTGCAAGCATATTTAGAATATCATCCTTTAAACCTTCATAATTCATGGTAATAAATTTATTGATAGATGAAAAAGACGATGTATTCCGCCAATAAGAATCAAATTTATGTTTTATCATTGCCCTTGAAACGGAATTCGGATTATACATATGCATTCCATCTATCAGATATCCGTTATACCAGGCTTTGGTTGTTTCAAAGTCCATGTTATATTTTTCACAGAGATCCTTTACATCCTTTTCTGTAAATCCATAGTATTGTGTTATTGGTGCTGAGCTCACCATAGTATACTCATCAAAGTTATTTAATGCCGATTCATCCTCAATTTTCTTGATTGGAAGGATTCCTGTGATATATCCAAGAGCCAGAAATGTCTTTGACTCTTCGCTCTTAAATATGGAATGAAGAAACTGAAGGTATTTATGAACTAATGCTTCGTTTTCACTATTTCTAATCACACAATCCCATTCATCAATGATGATAACAAAAGGGATTCCTTCAATTTTGTAAATATTATTAATTAATAAACACAAATCATTACTATAATCCAATTGCTCACCATATATTTCCCTCATTTCCATACTGATTCTTTTATGAATTTCTTCAATCAAATCCTCTTTATGAAAATCAAAAACAGAAGAAACATCAAGATGAATTACATTATATTTATTTAAATGCTTTTTAAAACAGTCTTTTGTAGCAATATTTGTATCCCTAAAAAGTTCATAAGAATCACAGCCACGACTGTAGTAAGCATCAATCATTCCGGCCGCATGGGATTTTCCAAAGCGTCTTGCATGGCTTACACTGATATACTTGGCATTCGTACCTGTTTTTTTGTTCAAAAACTCCAAAAGACCTGTTTTATCTATATAAATTTCACTTCTTTTGTCGCATGTAAAGCTTTCATTGTTTGGATTAAAATAAGTTCCCATACTAATCTCCATTCCTGAGCAATCAGATATAGTTTCATACTATTTATTGAAAGACCACCATATCTTTTTGAAACTGATCCCTGTCTGCACAATATACATTCACTTTAATGATGGAATCATCTATCTTATAGGTTTCAAGTTATTCAACAATTTTTCTATTGAATCCGCTATCACTTCCACCTTATCACAATCGTAATCTACACAAACAATAGCCCCCCGTTTCAACTTCCACACACAAGGCTAAATCCATACTACTATATATACCCATATCGAGATACTTCTTATCATTTATCTCAAAGATACACTTTCTACCCCATTTGTTTGTTACCTATTTGCAGCTAATTGCACCACTCTTCTATCACGTCAACCTTCTCCGGTCAATCATTTCTGTGAACATTTGTTCTGCTTTTCATTGTAACAGTTACTATTCGCTCATACCTCATGAACATAACAATTCTCGTCCATTTCCCGAAGTGCATCCATATAATTATCCATCCATGCTGATATTTTTATAGCTTTTTCAGAATCCTCGTCAGGCTCGTCGATATCTTCCGGCCACTCATCGCCTTCATCAATACCCTGATTGCAAAGCCAGTCTTCTGAAACTTCAAACCGGCACTCTCTGCCATCATCACTTTCCAATGTGACAAGAGCCATCAATGGCTCACCCGGCAACCTTTCTTCACATCCATAATCAGCCTCTGCTATTTTACTTACAAACCACATGCGTTCCTCCACCAGTCCCTCAAATTTCTCATTTTACATTTCAATTTTACTTAGTCCCAATTTGTCAAATAATTTGTCAATAAAACTATATCCACCAACATACGCTCCCATTGGTATGCAAAAATATTTTTCCTTTGTCAAAAAAATAACCATAGCATTTGCTAAAAAAGATATGTATACTTTGATGCCTCCTTAATCTCATCTAATGAAACTTTTCTAATTCCTTTGGGGAAACTAATAATGTAGAAAAATTTATCATCAAAGCAGTATGCTCCAAAAATCAATATTACAAGTAGTCCTGACAATAATGAAGTACACAAAGTCACAACACTAATCGTTATCATAACATCACTAAACATATCCCCCATGAACATCCCATATAATACCGTAGCCATCAGCAAAAAAACTGTCACTTCCCATCCACCAATAAAATAGGTAAAATGTTTTCCAAACATTCTAATTGCATTCTGCTTAATCTTCATTTTGGGCACTAATGATACCATTCCCCAAAATATAATTAGACCAATAGCTAATTTCATTACAATTACTGCCATATTAAAACTCCTTTACTGTGTCCGTTTTATGATATGCCATCGTAAGCACACAGCTTAGTGAATTTTCATCGTTATATTTCAGGATGGAAGTGTAGGTTTCATGTGCAAGCTCTATCAGCTCTGCAACTTTCTCAGCTTCCCCATCGATTGTTGCAAAAAGCAACTCATCACACCTTGAAATCGACCTGGCAATATCATCCCAGGAACCTGTCTGAAGTGCAAGTTCAAATGCCGAAGCCACCTCATAGTTTGGGATATATGCACTTTTTCGATCAGCATCATAGCCCAGATATCCCAAATGAATCAACGCTGTCAAAGCATCATCCTTTGATGCAACCGTAGACAGATCATTCTTAAAAGTATTGACATTTAAACGAACCTTTCCACCTGATAACATTGTCAGCACATCGTCTTTTAGTCCTTCATAATTCATCGTAATAAATGTATTGATGGATTCAAATGATGATGTATTTTTCCAGTAAGAATCAAAATCCTGCTTTTTCATGGCGAGGGACACAGAATTAGGATTATACATATGTATGCCATCAATTAAATATCCGTTGTACCATGTTTTCGCTGTTTCAAAATCCATGTCATACTTTTCACAAAGGTCTTTCACTTCTTTTTCCGTAAAGCCAAAATACTTTGTGATTGGCTTTGATTTCAACATCGTATATTCATCAAAGTTGTTCAGTGCTGATTCATCCTTGATCTTCTTGATTGGAAGGATTCCTGTAATATAGGCAAGTGCCAGAAATGCCTTTGATTCCTCACTCTTAAATAGGGAATGAAGAAACTGGAGATATTTATGAACCAGTGCCTCGTTCCCACTATTTCTGATCACACAGTCCCATTCATCAATGATGATGACAAAGGGAATTTTTTCATTATCATAAATTTCATTGATTATCAAAAATAAATCTTTTTCATAATTCAATGAATTTCCATATATTTTTTTCAAATCATTACAGAAACGCTCCTGTATCTCCTCAATCAAATCATCCTTATGAAAATCCCAAACAGATGCAATATCGAGATGAATCACATTATACTGATTCATATGCTTCTTGAAATTGTCCTTTGTGGCAATCTCGGTATCTCTAAAAAGCTCATACGAATCGCAGCCGCGACTATAATAAGCATCAATCATTCCGGCAGCATGGGATTTGCCAAAACGTCTGGCATGACTGACAGCAATGCAATTACTATTGGTACAAATTACATCATTCAAATAATCCAGAAGTCCGGTTTTGTCTATATAAATTTTACTAT
>JAFPAQ010000206.1 GCA_017424235.1 Lachnospiraceae bacterium
ACCTTTAACCTTCAAATCCTTAGATGTCATATCTAAAGCAATATCCGAATCCGTAGTATTAGTAACATCAAACTTAAGTACAACTAGTTTGTTGCCCGTAAATGCCTTCAAAGCAAATACTGGTTCTCCTTCTACCTCAGGATATACGTCACCTATAACAACACCTGTATATGTAACAGAAACACCACTTAAATCCAACGCTCTCTCCATAGTAGTTGTAACTACTGAAGGAGTCTCTACTGTAGGATTATCTGTGCCAGGAGTTGGGTTTATGGAATCGCCTGTAGTTGGATTCTCTGTAGACGGATTCTCAGTATTTGGTACACTTTCTTCCTCTGTAGGCTCTTCTGTACCAGATATCTCCACATCATTCAAGCCGACCATATAATTTTTGTCATGCTCTAATACAGAATGAACAGCATAACCCACTAGCATGTCCTGCTGATTTTCGTCCAAATCTATGGCTTCCACGCAACCTGCCATCATCAATAACATATATATAATTGACACAATTAAAATTTTTCTTTTCATACTGCACCTAACTTGAATCAAACATTCTAAAATATACGTCTATTTTATCATTTTTAACAAAATAGTTCAACACTTTATTTGATATCGATGGAGTAAATTTACTGTCAGTTAGAAAACAAAAGAGAGCCCCTTAGATATAAGATTTCACTGATTAGTTTTCACAAGTTTACAACAGTTTTATCCATTTGTCAAAAGTGGCTTTATAGCACTCTTAATTATTCCTGCTTGGCTGATATTATATCTACAGGGGAATGGGTGTCAAGGACGAAGCCGAAGGTGCGCAGCATCCTTGACTCCCATTCCTCTGTAGATACACTTTAATCAAGCAGGAATAATTATATATGTGCCTTTACACCCCTTTATATTAACTTTAAATGTTCTCTTATATTGATTGTTTTTCTTGCTATAAATCCTGGTATTGTGGTTTGTATTCTTTCGATATAACTTCTTGCTTGATTGTAATGATCCGCTTTTATCTGTCTAAGACTTACTTGCTTTATTATGGCATCATCTGTTCCTGTACGCTTTAAATTTCTTTGTTCTCGACTATATTTCACTAGGTCTATTATCTTTTCTCTGCCATAATTTTTCTCATAGCAACGAAGCTTACTCATTCTATCGGCACCTCTCTGACTCCATCCCATTGGACGTGAACTTAATCTATCTGAAAGTATATGACTTACATGTCCTTCAGCACTACATCCATCTACTATTTCGCTATGTAACGAAAGCATTACCGCTGACCAATTATTTAACACATATGTCTGAAGTTTTTCGATTGGTTCTGTATTATTAGCAGACTTAAGCATCGCATCTGTGTACTCTCTAAATCCTTTTCTTGAACGCTTATATAACTGATGCCACAATTCTTCTTTAGCTATATCCTTTTCATCAAGCATCTGACCTGATGCTGCATTTATATATTTCATCAGGTGAAACTTATCTGCGCAAAACACTGCTTTTGCAACATAATCAGCACCACTTTTTATCCATGGTGCTCCATCTCCGCTTATAAATATCTTTTCTATCTTATCTACTTCATAGGTTTTCAATATAAAATCGTTTACATTACTCCAGAACTTCTCAATTCCTTCATGACCTTGATATAATCCACCAAAGTGAAACTTATTTACTAATTCTTTTCTGCCTTTACATCCTGGTGTTTCGCGCTTATATTCATACACATAAGCAAGACGACTTATAAAACCATTATTATCTTCTTTTTTACCCCATCTACCGTGCTGTTCTGCTACATGGTCTTCATCAGCTTCTATAAACAGATATGTACACTCTTTCCTTTCCTTTGGTGCTTCGTACGGTATTTCATCAGCTATCTGGTGTACCTTATTCATAACTGTTGTTTTAGTTATCTTTGATTTACTTGGTATTATTCTTGCAGCTTCTGAATAGCTAGTTTTTAATGCTTCTGTAAGCATCATAACCTCTGCTTCTTCAGTAAATCTTTCGTGCTTTGAAAGTCCCATCATTTCCTCAAGAAGGCTTACATATCCACCTTCATCTGTAAGTCTTTTATAATAAGTGCTATCAAATGTAATATCACCAACTGAACTTACAAGTGTTCTTTTATCTTTTCGCTGAACATTGTAACGACCTTCGCGGTAGCTACAGTTATAAATCTTTTCGTCCATGCTACTTAATACATTAGACATAAACATTGCCGCAACTGCGTCTGTTGTAGCCTTTGTAGCCTTTTCTAATGCATAGATATCCTTTGGGTTACTAAAAAAATTTTCCTCAGTTTCTAACAAACCATTCACTAATGTTTCTAAAAGTGCTATAATATTCATGAGAGTGACTCCTTCTAAGTGTTTGTTTTTAGCGAAACCATTATATCACTGAGGATGTTCACTCTCATCTTTTATTTTTTATTTAACCAACAAAATCTTTACTCCGTTTTATTATAGATAATCTTATATTGTTTGTTATCTTCTATTTTTTGTCAGTTACCTCCATCAAACTTTCAGGTCTACAATATAACACCTTAGCCAATCGTAACAGTCTATCTGCACTAGCCATATTTATGGCCTTTTGTCTCTGTTCATATTGTTGTATTGTCCTAACAGATATATCTGTTTTTTTAGCCAATCCTGATTGACTTAATCCTAGCTGTTTTCTCCTTTGTTTCAACTTGGTGTCTTTGTCCTTGCTTAATATTAGTTGTTCAATAACATCTATAATCTGGCGTATATCCATTTCATGATATGGTGAATACATCTTTAAAATTTCGTCTAATGAAATCTCTTTATTGATACCAGAAAAAGACTTTCCACTTTGCCACTGATAATATGC
>JAFPAQ010000207.1 GCA_017424235.1 Lachnospiraceae bacterium
AAATGAATATGTTGAACAGGGAAGTGATATTCCGGCAGATAAAAATGGTTCAGGCTTTGAGACTCCGGAATCTGTTATTGAAAAAGATGAAATGAAACAGATGCTTATAGATGCTCTTGAACTGCTTACGGAAAAAGAAAAAAAGGTAATTCTCTTATACTATTATGAGGAGCTTACTTTAAAGGAAATCAGTAATGTTCTTGAGGTTTCTGAGTCAAGAATTTCACAATTACATACTAAGGCTTTACAGAAAATGAAAACAAAAATGGGAAAATATATTGGAATCCTTGACCAGCAATAGATTGTGATACCAATTTAGTTTGATTGGTGGTTTGGAAAGGCATGGTTACTAACATGAATGGATATTTTAAATTATCATTGAATGATAAAGGAGTCAGTATAATTCTTTATCCTCCTACTGAAGGTGGTGAGAAAATCAGGGCTTCAGAGCTAAAGGAATATCTTGAAAGGGTTGGCGTTCCTTTTGACCCAATGGCTTTGAATTCGGCTTTATATCAGTTGCAGGATAAAGCAGTTTCACTTTTTTTGCATCCTGTAAAGATCAGAGAAGTAGATGAAAGATTTAATATGGTAGTTGCAGCAGATAAGCTGTCAGTATCAATAAGAATGTTTCCACCAAGTGAAGGTGGTAAAAATCTAACAAAAAATGAGATCATTAATACATTAAAATCAGCCAATATAAAGTATGGTATCAGCGAAGAAGTGATTGAGCAGGCATTATCTGAAAAGAAATATTGTACAGATTATATTGTGGCAAAAGGAAAAACTCCTACTGCCGGAAGAGATGCACAGATAAAGTATTATTTTGATACCAATAATAATGCACGTCCTGAATTAAAAGAGGACGGAAGTGTTGATTTTTTTAAACTTAATACACTTCATCACTGTACACAGGGACAGATACTTGCTGAGATTATTCCGGAAGAAAAGGGAGAAGATGGTGTAGATGTCTATGGTGCAGTGTCAAAAGCAAGAGAAGTAAAAAGAGCAGTGTTCGCACATGGAAGAAATCTTCAGATTTCAAAAGATGGTCTACAGCTTAGCAGTATGGTAGATGGACATGCTATGCTTGTTGATGATACAGTATTTGTATCTGATGTATATAGTGTTGAAAATGTAGGTACATCAACCGGAAATATTGAATATCATGGTAATGTTGAGGTAAAGGGAAATGTATGTGAAAACTTCAGCATAAAAACAGATGGAGATGTTTTTGTTGAAGGTGTAGTAGAGGGTGCTGTCATTGAGGCAGGAGGAAATATTGTCATTGCACGTGGAATGCATGGACAGAATAAAGGTGTATTAAAAGCCGGTGGAAATGTAATAGCCAAATTTATATCGGCAGCGGAAGTGACTTCGGGCGGATTTGTTGAAGCAGAACAGATACTGAATTCAAAAATAGTAGCCGGTACAGATGTAAATGTTGAAGCAGGGAAGGGCTTGATAACCGGTGGAAGGATAGTTGCCAGATCTACGGTTAATGTAAAAAATGCAGGTTCACCAATGGGAGCTTCTACAATAATAGAAGTAGGAAGTGATCCAGAGTTGAAAAAGAGACTTGCGATGTTACAAAAGAGTGTAGGCGATAAATCAAAGTCGATTGTACAGATGAAAAAAGTACTTGAAACAACCATGATTAAGATTAAATCCGGAGAAAAACTTTTACCTGAGCAGTTAAAAAATGCAAAGGTATTACAGACTACTCTTGTTGAGCAGCAGGCTCAGATACAGCAGGAAATGAAAGAAATTGAAGAACTTGATAAGTCTTTACGTGGAGATGATAATGCACATATCAATGTAAAGGGAAAAATGTATCAAGGCTGTTCTGTTGGAATTTCAGGTGCAACCATGAATGTTAAAAGCGAATATACATATTGTCGCCTTATCAAGAAAGGTGCTGATGTTGCATCAACTAATATATAATTTGTTCGAGTAAAGGGGTATTTATGGATAATGGTAATAAAAAAGAAAGAAAGAAACTGACAATGATGTCAGCACTCCTTATGATAGGTATTTTTCCAACAATATTTGCTGTTGTTTTAGTAGCATTATTAAGTTCATTTCAGTTATCAAATGCTTTAAAGGCTGAGATTTATGAAGAATTGGAGATAGCTGCACATGGACTCAGAGAATATTATGAATGGGATATAATTAATTCTGAGGAGCATCAGCCGGTATATGAGCATGATTATGTAGATTTGTATTTAGAAGATGATGTTCATTTGACATTGTTTTTGGAGAATAAGAGATTTATAACATCTATACCGGATGCTTCAAATTCTACGGGACGAAATGAAGGCACAACCTGTGATGAGGAGATTTGGAAAGAAGTTTCAAAAGGCAAAACATATAGAGGAGATAAGGTTTCAATAAGTGGAAATGATTATTTTGTTGTCTATCTGCCTTTGTATGGTGTTGATAATGAAATAGTAGGCATGGCGTTTGCAGGAAAACCTGAATCGCTTATTCTTGAAGAGTTACGGGGCACGATTATCCAGATATTGATACTTTCAGTAATTATTTTGATTCTCTGCTGTGTTGAAATTGCATTTGTGGCCGGATGGGTAAAGAAACCATTGGTCATTATTGCAGATAATCTCAAGTATTTAGCTGATGGAGATTTAAGACCAAGGCAGCGTGCAAAGAGTTCGATTTTTGAAATAGATTCAATAATAAATTCCAGAATAAAGCTTTCTGAAGCACTTTCTAATACTATCGGAAGAGTACAGGAGGTATCATCAGGACTATTAAAGGATGGAAATGTACTTCAGTCCATGGCATCAAATTCATCTATTAATGCGGATAATATTTCTCATGCTGTTGAGGAAATCTCAAGAGGTTCTATATCAATGGCTGAGGATATACAGACTGCAACCGGTGATGTATTTGATATGGGCAAGCGAATAGAGGACATTGTTACCGGAATAGATGAACTGAGCAAGGTCGCAGGCAGTATGGAGGTTTCAGGCAGGAATGCAGTTAAAATAATGAATGAGCTTGAAATGTCAAATAAACATACTGTTGAAGCAATTGGAATAGTAGCTGAAAATGTTGAAGCTACAGATAAGGCAGTTGGAGAGATATCAGCAGCCGTAGAATTAATCAATGAAATCGCAAACCAGACCAATCTGCTTTCACTTAATGCATCAATAGAGGCAGCCAGAGCAGGAGAAGCAGGAAAAGGCTTTGCAGTTGTTGCAAATGAAATATCCTCTTTGGCAACCCAGTCAAATGAATCAGCAGATAAAATTGCAGATGTAATAGGCATGCTTGTTGAGGATTCAAAACGTTCAATGCGTAAAATGGATGATGTAAAGAAGTTTCTTGATGAGCAACAGAAAAATTTACAAAATACCATACAAGAATTCTCCATTGTTGAAGATGGTATTGTTGATACCAAGAAGCACAGCGATTCAATGGATATAAGGGTAAAAGAATGTGACAATTCCAGACAGTCAGTTATAGATACTATTTCAGGGTTAAGTGCAATAGCGCAGGAAAATGCATCCATTACTGAAGAAACTACAGCTTCAATGCAGGAATTGAATTCCAATATTAATCTTGTTGCTCAACAGGCTGAGGAAGTAAAAACTCAGTCCGAAGTATTAAGCCAGGCGATTGGATTTTTTACAATTGAATGAATTTGATTATATAAAAGAGATGGTGTATTTTGCATCATCTCTTTTAATGATATATGCTTTTATTCATTTCGTGGTTATCCTTGATTTTTTTATAAAAATATATTAGAATTACATAGTTAATTATTGGTTGACAGTTATGTAAATGAATATGCCATTGGAGGGGAGAAACTATGGCTGTAAGTCCTATTTTATTAAATGCTACTATTCAGCAGTCGAATGATGTACTTCAGAATCAGACAAAACAGATTGAGAAAGGAATGGTAGATCAGAGTAATATACTTCAGCGTGAGGTAAAGAAAGAACAACAGCGTGCAAAGCAGGTTGTAAAACAAGATGATGTTATTTTTTCACAGGAAAGATATGATGCGAAAGAAAAAGGTCATGGAAGCTATAGTGGTGATGGTGGCAAAAAAAGAAAAACTGTGCCTAAAGAGGGACGAGTGATTAATAAGTCTGAAGGCAGCTTTGATATTAAAATATAATTGTAATAGGATTATTTGGTAAATGTAAGAAAGGTTTGGGTATATTATGAGTTGGATGGAAGTTGCTTTGCTGGTTTTGGGTATAGGCGTTTTTGGGGTTAGTTTTATGCTTCCGGGCAGTAAGGAAAAAGAATCGGATGAGCAGAATATAGATAATGAGCTTATAAAAAGCCTTATTGAAAAAGAGATTGGCAATGTTAAGCAGAGAGTAAATGATGTCGTTGATGAGACTATTGAATATGCTGTTGAAAAGACAGAAAGAGCAAGTGAGAGGATTTCTAACGAAAAAATAATGGCGATTAATGATTATTCTGAAACTGTACTTGCAGATATAAATAAGTCTCATCAGGAAGTTATGTTTCTTTATGATATGCTTAATGATAAGCACAAAAATATAAAAGAGACCGTTAAGCATGTAGATAAGACAGCTAAAGAAGCAGAAGAAGCAGCAAATGCTGCAGCTTTGGCTCTTGCAGCAAAGGCTATGGAAGTCAAGGAAAGTAAAAAGGAAGAGGAAATCAATTCTGAAAATAGGAAAAGAAATGAACTTAATCCTGTAAAAGAAAAAAATAATACTAATAATATGGAAAACTCTACACAGATTTCTGAGGAGAGTGAAGCTCAGGAAAAAGAATATGCACGTCGCCAGATGGCAAGGCTTATTTTGCCAATGAATCAGGATACAGCCAATATTCGCATTTCAGGCATTCCAAAAAATGAAAAACCGGAATGGGCAAAAACAGTAGAACTTCCAGTAAAGAACAATGCCGATACAAGTCAGTCACAGGAAAATGAATTGAAACCACTGGTAGTCAGGGAAGTAGAAATAATTTCTGATGCAGCATTAAAACAACAGCACAAAAATGTTGAGGTTTATTCATTTGCCCAACAGGCTCCAAGAGTTGAGCGAGCAACAAAGAATACAGCACCATCACAGGCAGGAATACTTGAGGACACTGTTAATATGATGAAGATGAAAGAAGCTGCTGCAGAGGAAACTAAAGCGGATGCAGTAGACCTTTTTCAGGAAAATAATAATGACAGAATACTTCGCATGCATAAAGAAGGAATATCAAATGTAGATATTGCCAAAGAATTAGGTCTTGGTGTTGGAGAAGTAAAGCTTGTAATCAATCTTTTCAAAGGAGCAGTTTAAATGAATTTAAAATATTATTTTCGTGGTTTGGGAATAGGTATAATAGTTACTGCTGTTCTGATGGGAGTATCTAATAGAAATGCAGTAAAAGAAGCAAAAGCTGAAACAGCAAAATTATATGAGTATCAGGAAGAATCAAGTATCATAGAAGAGACTTCTGCAATAGCTGCAAGCAGTGATGAAGCAGAATCAGAAACAGTACCGGTGTTGGTGCGTGATGATGAAACTGAGTCTGAGATTGCATCTGTAATTGATGAGGCACTTAAAACAGAAAAGGAAACAGAAACTGTTAAAAATGAAGAAACAGAGGAAACTGTTAAAGAATCATCAGAAGACATAATAGAGACAGATACTAAATCAGATGAATCGGAAAAAATAGAAGAAACGGGTAATACATCAGTAAAAGAAAGTGAAGATTCACAGACAGTTATTGAAGCCGGTGACAGTATTAAGATTGAGATTGTCAAAGGTGATGATTCAGGAACAGCTTCGAGAAAGCTTAAGAATGCTGGAATTATTGAGAATGCAGCAGAGTATGATGCTTTCCTTATGCAGCATGGTTATGACAGAAAGCTGTGTACAGGTACTAAGACTATAAATAGTAATGATACCTGGCAGCAGATTGCTGAAAAGCTTATTAGTAAATAATTTTTAGGAATAAATTTTTGAAAAAACTCTTGTAAAAGAGTTTTTTTTATGATAAACTATTCACGTTGTGATTGTGCAACAATAAAATACAAAAATTCAAGTCTGTTGATTCATGTTCCATGCCCAGACGCTTAGGTAGCACATGAAAGGGACACAGACAGGTGGCGACGAGTTCGCAGAAAATGGAGGTAAATAATGAGCGTAATTTCAATGAAGCAGTTATTAGAAGCCGGTGTACATTTCGGACATCAGACAAGAAGATGGAATCCTAAGATGGCTCCATATATCTTCACAGAGAGAAATGGTATCTATATCATCGACTTACAGAAATCAGTAGGAAAGGTTGATGAAGCTTACAAGGCAGTAGCAGATATCGCTGCTCAGGGTGGAACAATTCTTTTCGTTGGAACAAAGAAGCAGGCACAGGATGCTGTTCGTACAGAAGCTGAGCGTTGCAATATGTTCTATGTAAATGAGAGATGGTTAGGCGGAATGCTTACAAACTTCAAGACAATCAGAAGCAGAATCGAAAGATTAAAAGCTATTGAAACAATGGCAGAAGATGGAACATTCGAAGTACTTCCAAAGAAGGAAGTTATCCAGATAAAGAAAGAATGGGAGAAGCTTGAGAAGAACCTTGGTGGTATCAAGAACATGACAAAGATTCCTGATGCTATCTTCGTAGTAGATCCTAAGAAGGAAAGAATCTGTGTACAGGAAGCTCATACACTTGGTATTCCACTTATCGGTATTGCAGATACAAACTGTGATCCGGAAGAACTTGATTATGTAATTCCTGGTAATGATGATGCTATCAGAGCAGTTAAATTAATCGTAGCTGCTATGGCAGATGCTGTTATTGAAGCTAATCAGGGTGAAATTATGGCTGACGTAGCAGAAGAAGCTACAGAGGAAGAAGCATAATTACAGTTATATAGAATAATGAGTTTTTGTTTCAGCCATGCAAAATAAATATATTTTATGATTGCGTGGCTGAATTAGTATAAAATAAACAGGAGGAAATGTAAAATGGCTATCACAGCAGCAATGGTAAAAGAATTAAGAGAAATGACTGGTGCCGGAATGATGGATTGTAAGAAGGCACTTAATGAAACTAACGGAAATATGGATGAGGCTGTTGAGTTCTTAAGAAAGAACGGACAGGCTAAGGCTGAGAAGAAAGCTGCAAGAATCGCAGCAGAAGGTCTTTGCAAGGTTCTTGTTGATGGAGATAAGACAGCAGCAGTTGTAGAAGTTAACTCTGAGACAGACTTCGTTGCAAAGAATGCTGAATTCCAGAACTTTGTTACAGCAGTATGCGAGCAGGCTCTCGCTACATCTGCATCAGATATAGATACATTTATGGCAGAAGCTTGGAAACAGGATACAACAAAGACAGTTAACGATGCATTAGTAGAGAAGATTGCAGTTATCGGTGAGAAACTTTCAATCAGAAGATTTGAGAAGGTTGAAGCTGCAAATGGTTGTGTAGTAACTTACACACATGGTGGCGGAAGAATTGGTGTTATCGTTGAGGCTGAAACAGCAGTTGTTAATGATTCAGTTAAAGAAGCACTTACAAATATCGCTATGCAGATTGCTGCTCTTAATCCAAAATATATCTCAACTGATGAAGTATCAGAAGAGTATAAAGAGCATGAGAAAGAAATCCTTACAGAGCAGATTAAGAATGATCCTAAGATGGCAGGAAAACCAGACAAGGTTATTGAAGGTGCTGTAATCGGACGTCTTAACAAAGAGCTTAAAGAAGTATGTTTACTTGAACAGGTATATGTAAAGGCTGAAGATGGAAAACAGTTAGTAAAAGCATATATTGATTCTGTAGCTAAAGAAAATGGTACAAATATCGTTATTAAGAAGTTTGTTCGTTTTGAGACAGGTGAAGGTCTTGAGAAGAAACAGGAAGACTTCGCTGCAGAAGTTGCTGCACAGTTAGCTTAATTTTTTATAAAAAATAATATTGTAAATGTATAGAAAGAAGAACTCCCAAAGATATTTTTATTAAATTTCTGAGGGAGTTTTTCTTGTGTATTTTGACGCTCATAAATAGAATATAAATAGAAAAGAAGATTTTGTAATAATTATAAAAAAGTACGTGAAAAATCAGAATATTATGATATAATATACTCATATAACTATAATATTTACTTGAAAGAATGAGGATTTACATGAAAAAATTTATATCTTGGAACGTGAATGGAATCAGAGCCTGTCTTGAAAAAGGATTTATGGATTTTTTTGACAGCATTGATGCAGATTTTTTTTGCTTGCAGGAGATAAAACTGTCAGAAGGACAGTTAGAATGGAATAAAGAAGGGTATTATGCATATTGGAATTATGCTCAGAAAAAAGGGTATTCCGGTACAGCAATATTTGCCAAAGAAGAGCCAATTTCGGTATCATATGGGATAGATATAGAAGAACATGATAAGGAAGGAAGAGTTATTACTCTTGAATATCCGGATTTTTATCTTGTTACCTGTTATACTCCTAATTCACAAAATGAGCTTGCAAGACTTGATTACAGAATGGTCTGGGAAGATGCTTTTAGAGATTTTCTATGTAACTTGAAAGAAAAGAAATCGGTTATACTGTGTGGAGATTTAAATGTTGCTCATAATGAGATTGATTTAAAAAATCCTAAGACAAATCGGAAAAATGCGGGGTTTACAGATGAGGAACGTCAGAAAATGACAGAACTGTTAAATGCAGGATTTGTTGATTCCTTTAGACATTTTTATCCTGACAAGGAGCAGATTTATTCATGGTGGTCATATAGATTTAAGGCACGTGAAAAGAATTCAGGATGGCGTATTGATTACTTTATTGTTTCAGAAGATTTAAGGGATAGATTGGTAGATGCTAAGATTCATACAGATATTTTGGGATCAGATCATTGTCCTGTGGAACTGGATATCAAATTTGATTAAATTAAATGGGGGATGGCAGATATGACAATAAAAGAATGTTATGAGATTATAGGTGGAGATTATGATGATATAATGTCCAGATTGATTAAGGAAGAGAGAATTGTTAGATTTCTTGGAATGTTTTTAAATGAAGGTTGTTATAATGATTTGGTCAAGGCAATTGAAGATGAAAATGTTGATGAGGCTTTCTGTGCAGCACATACATTGAAGGGAGTTTGCAATAATATGTCTTTTACTGCCTTATCGAAATCCAGTGTTGATGTTACAGAGGCACTTAGAGCTAAGGATATTAATCTGGCAAAGACTTTTATGCCAAAGCTTATTGAAGAATATGATCTTACGGTTAAGACAATAAATGAATTGTTGGGTGATAAATGATTGTAATTATTCACAGACACAAATGAGTAAACATACAGGAAGGGTGAAGATATGTCTGAAACTGATTACATAGGACAAAATTATTCATCGGGTGATATATACTTAAAAAGAAATGTTATATTGATTGCTGATGATGCTATGATAAATAGAGAGATATTAAAAGAAATCTTTGAAGAGCAGTATAAAATAATGGAAGTCAGTAACGGTGAAAAGGCTATTGATGTTATTGAGACAAATCAAAACAGATTATGTCTTGTTTTACTGGATCTTGTGATGCCTAAAAAGACGGGCATGGATGTACTTGAATATATGAATGAAAATAATCTTATTGAAACAATACCTGTTATAATGATTACAGGAGAGGCAACTGATGAGACAGATGAGAAAGCTTATGAATTAGGAGCATCGGATATTATTTATAAGCCCTTCTCCACTAATGTTATTATGCGTCGTGCCAAGAACATTATTGAATTGTACGAACATAGAAGAGATATCGAAAGAAAGCTTGCAGAGCGAGACAGAGAATTGTATGAGCAGAGATTAAAGCTACAAAAAAGTAATGAATTTTTGGTTAACGCGTTGAGTTCAGTTGTTGAATTTAGAAATCTTGAATCAGGTGAACATATTCAAAGAGTAAAATTTTTTACAAAAATTCTTTTACGATATTTGATGAAGAGATTTCCAAAATATAAAATATCACAGGAGGCTGCTGATCTTATAGCTAATGCGTCAGCGCTTCACGATATTGGTAAAATTGCAATATCAGACAATATTCTGACAAAACCGGGAAAATTGACAGATAAAGAGTTTGAAGAGATGAAGAAGCACACAATATATGGTTGTGATATTCTTGATAAATTTAAACAGGAAGATGAAAATGAGTTCTATAAATATTGCTATGATATTTGCAGATATCATCATGAAAGATATGATGGAAAAGGTTATCCTGATGGATTAAAAGGTGATTCCATACCTATATGGGCACAGGTGGTATCTATAGTTGATGTTTATGATGCACTTGTCAGTAAGCGTGTATATAAGAATGCATATGCGGCAGAGGATGCTTATAGGATGATAAATAATGGAGAATGTGGAGAATTTTCATCAGATATACTTGAATGTTTTGAACTTGCAAAAGAAGAAATATTAATAGTTTCAGAGGGTGCTTTTTCATAACTGATTATGCGACTAAATGTAGTTTATGTTATAAATACATTTAGTCGTTTAATTTATGTTATAGGAAGTTGCTGTGCACAGGATATAAAGGATGGAAAAGAAGAAACTGTTGATGAACTTCTTTTGGTTTTGCAAAAACTGATGAAGTGATTCGCAGTATTTTTAGAAAGGTTTGAACAATTATATGAAGCAATATATTGTAACCGGAATGAGTTGTGCTGCGTGTAGTGCAAGAGTAGAAAAAGCAGTATCAAAGGTTAATGGAGTAACCTCATGTTCAGTAAGTCTGCTTACTAATTCGATGGGAGTGGAGGGTACTGCTGCTGATGATGACATTATTCGTGCAGTCAAAGAAGCTGGATATGGAGCATCACTAAAATTACAGACAAACCAAAAAGCCGGTTCAACTATAACGAATGAAGAAACATTTATTGATAAAGAAGAAGAGAATTTGAAAAAAAGATTTATAGCTTCACTTTTCTTTTTATTGATACTTATGTATTTTTCGATGGGGCATATGATGTTAAATTTCCCATTACCATTAAGACTAAAAAATAATCATATTGCTATTGCATTGATTCAATTAATATTGGCAGCTGTTGTTATGATAATTAATGGAAAGTTTTTTGTAAGTGGTTTTAAGAGTCTGTGGAATAAAGCACCGAATATGGATACATTAGTTGCTCTCGGCTCATCGGCAGCTTTTATTTATAGTCTTTATGCTTTGTTTGCCATGACTGATGTGATTGTAAATGGTGATGTGCATAATGCAATAAAATATATGTACGAACTGTATTTTGAATCTGCAGCAATGATTCTTACACTTATTACGGTTGGGAAAATGCTTGAGGCAAAGTCAAAGGGGAAAACCACGAATGCCTTGAAAAGTCTAATGAATCTGGCACCAAAGACAGCAGTTGTAATTAGAGATGAAAAAGAAATACAAATAGCAAATTCAGATGTAGTAAAGGGTGATATCTTTGTTGTAAGACCAGGTGAAAGTATACCTGTAGATGGTATTGTGATTGAAGGTGTTACGGCAGTAGATGAATCAGCATTGACTGGTGAGAGTATACCTGTAGATAAAGTAAGGGGAGACAGAGTATCAGCTGCTACCTTGAATCAGTTTGGATTTATAAAGTGTGAGGCAACAAGAGTAGGAGAGGATACTACATTATCACAAATAATTAAAATGGTAAGTGATGCAGCAGCAACTAAAGCACCAATTGCCAAGATAGCTGATAAGGTGTCAGGAGTTTTTGTTCCAACTGTAATTATTATTGCAGTTATAACAACAGCAGTGTGGTTTCTATTAGGCAAAGGGATAGGCTTTTCTCTTGCAAGAGGTATATCTGTGCTTGTTATAAGCTGTCCATGTGCTTTGGGACTTGCAACACCTGTAGCTATCATGGTAGGAAATGGTGTTGGAGCCAAAAATGGTATTTTGTTCAAAACGGCTGCTTCTTTGGAATTGCTTGGAAAGACAAAGATAATTGTACTTGATAAGACGGGTACTATTACACAGGGTACTCCTCATGTTACAGATATAGTTAATACAGATGAATATATCGATAAAAATGAGTTAATATATTATGCAGGTTCATTGGAAAAGAAAAGTGAACATCCACTTTCAAAAGCAATTATTGAATATGCAAATGACACACATGTCACTTGCAACGAGGTAACAGATTTTATTGCACTATCCGGAAATGGTCTGAGTGCGAAAATTGGAGAAGACAATTTGTATGGTGGAAATGCTAAATATATAAAAACTAAAGCTGTTATAGGAGAAAAAGAAGCTTTGATTGCACAAAGATTTTCACAACAGGGAAAAACACCATTATTCTTTGCTAAGAATGATAAATTGATTGGAATAATAGCAGTTGCTGATATAATAAAAGAGGATAGCAAAAAAGCTGTTAGGGAATTGAAAAATATGGGTATGCATGTAGTAATGCTTACCGGTGATAATGAAAATACTGCAAGAGCAATTGGCAAACAGGTGGGAGTTGATGATGTTGTTGCGGGAGTACTCCCTGATGGAAAGGAAAGTGTAATAGCGAAATTGCAGGAAAAAGGTAAGGTAACTATGGTTGGTGACGGCATTAATGATGCACCGGCACTTACCCGAGCAGATATTGGCATAGCTATTGGTGCAGGAACTGATATTGCAATAGATGCTGCTGATATTGTACTTATGAATAGTCAGTTGGGTGATGTACCTGCTGCAATAAGGCTTAGTAAAGGTACACTGAAAAATATCAAAGAAAATCTTTTTTGGGCATTTTTCTATAATATAATAGGAATACCATTGGCAGCCGGTGTATGGATACCTCTTTTTGGATGGCAATTGAATCCAATGTTTGGTGCAGCTGCCATGAGCTTGTCAAGCTTTTGCGTTGTAACTAATGCACTTAGACTTAATCTTTTAGATATTAGAAGTACTAAGAAAGATAAGGTACCAACCTATAAAAGTAAATTTTCGGTTTCGCTGACAGAAGGATATTATTCATCCGAAATCGAAAATAAGAAAAATGAAAATAAAGAAGCTAAAAATAAAGAAACTAAAAATAATGAAAATGAAGAAAAAATGAAAAAGGAGATAATAGAAATGGCAAAGAAAGAAATGAAAATTGAAGGTATGATGTGTGGACATTGTGAGGCAAGAGTAAAGAAGTGTCTTGAGGCACTTGAGCAGGTAGTCGAAGCAGTAGTAAGCCATGAAACAGGTACAGCAGTAGTTACACTTATTGGAGATATCTCAGATGATGAACTAAAGGCAGTTGTAGAAGCTCAGGATTATAAAGTTATTGATATTCAATAGAAACATCTATTGACTAAAAAACTAAAATCTGATATATTATGTTTATGACTTTAACGCGCCAAAGCGTTGAAGAGTAAAAGTGGTTTTTTAGTATTTTTTATAAATAGGAAATTGCGTAATCAGGAGGAAGACATGAAGGAGATTAAGAATTTATTAGGTTACAGAGATAGTATTAAGGTTGTAGATGCGACATTGAGAGACGGTGGTCTTGTAAATGATTTCTTTTTTACAGATGAATTTGCAAAGAATCTTTATAAAGCGAATGTAGCAGCAGGTGTAGACTACATGGAGATGGGATATCGTGCTTCTAAAAAGGTATTTGATGAGAGCAAATTTGGAAAGTGGAAATTCAGTAGTGATGACCATATTCGTGAAATAGTAGGTGAAAACAATACAGATCTTAAGCTTGCTATTATGGCAGACATTGGAAGACATGATAAAGATGATTTTGACCAGAAGGCAAACAGCCCGGTTGACCTTGTAAGGGTTGCTACATACATTCATCAGATGCCGGAAGCAATTGATATGGTAGAAGACGCTGCTAAGAAGGGATATGAGACAAGCTGTAATATTATGGCAGTTTCAAATACTCAGGAGAATGATTTAAAAGTTGCACTTGAAATGCTGGGAAAAACACCGGTTGACTGTATTTATATTGTTGACAGTTTTGGTTCAATTTATCCGGAACAGATGGCAAGACTTGCAAATATCTATCTGGAGATTGCAGAGAAATATAATAAGAAGATAGGTATACATGCTCACAATAATCAGCAGCTTGCATTTGCAAACACAATTGAAGTTTGTGGAGATGGTGTTGACTGGTTAGATGCGACATATATGTCAATGGGAAGAGGTGCAGGTAACTGTGCTATGGAATTGTTAATTGGATTTTTAAAGAATCCGAAGTACAATGTTTACCCGGTACTTAAATTTATTGAAGAAAATATGATCAAACTTAAGGAAGAGGGAATTGTTTGGGGATATGATCTTCAGTATCTTGTTACAGGTCTTTTAAATCAGCATCCAAGAACTGCTATTCAGTTTACAAAGGATAAGAGAAAAGACTATTCAGAATTTTATAAAGAAACATATAATTAGAATTTTTACAAAGTGGAAGGCAAAAAGATGCTTTCCACTTTTATATTTTTAGATTGTTTGGGTAACAATATTTAAGGATATAGATTGTCAGTAGCTGTTAATGACAATGACTATTAAAAAATATGAAGTTAAGAGAGGACGTGTTGAACTTATGAAGATTATTAAGGTAATTGGAAGAGAGATACTTGATTCAAGAGCAAACCCTACAGTAGAGGCAGAGGTATATCTTGAAGATGGAACTATAGCAAGAGGTACATCGCCATCAGGCGCATCTACAGGTGAATTTGAAGCACTGGAATTAAGAGATGGAGATAATAAGCGCTATTTCGGTAAGGGGGTCACAAAAGCTGTAAATAGTATAAATGTTGTTATTAATGATGTGCTTACAGGAATGGATGTATGTGATATATATGCAATTGACAAGGCCATGCGTAAAGCTGATGGAACAGAAGATAAATCCAGGTTTGGTGCTAATGCTATTCTTGCAGTTTCGATTGCCTGTTGCCGGGCTGCCAGTATGTCACTTGGAATTCCAATGTACAGATTTCTGGGGGGATTATCAGGTAATAGATTGCCTGTGCCAATGATGAATATATTAAACGGTGGTGCTCATTCAAAAAATTCCATAGATTTTCAGGAGTTTATGATTTTGCCTGTTGGAGCATGTTGTTTTAAGGAAGCTATTCGCATGGGAACAGAAGTATATCATGGATTAAAGTCAGTTCTAGAGGAAAAGGGATTGTCAACAGCAGTTGGTGATGAGGGAGGATTTGCACCTGATATAGAAAGTGTTGAAGAGGTACTGGATTTGCTGGTTGAAGCAGTTAAACGCAGTGGATATGAATGTGGAAAGGATATTTGTTTTGCACTTGATGTAGCAGCCAGTGAATGGAAACCACAGTCTGAATCAAAAATGATGGAGGCAGAGCATAAAATCACAGGACAATTCTGTTATCATCTGCCAAAGTCCAAAGCAGAATATAGTTCTGATGAGTTGATTGATATGTACAAAAATATGATAAAAAAATATCCGATCATTTCTATTGAAGACCCTCTTGATGAAGAAGACTGGGAAGGATGGAAGAAAATAACATCAGAGCTTGGTGATAGGGTACAGTTAGTAGGAGATGATTTGTTTGTAACTAATACATCTCGTTTATCAAAAGGAATTAATAGTAAATGTGCAAATTCAGTGCTTATTAAATTAAACCAGATAGGATCAGTTACAGAGACTCTTGAGACTATCAAAATGGCACATAAAGCAGGCTATACAACAATTGCTTCACATCGTTCAGGTGAGACAGAAGATACAACGATAGCAGATTTGGCAGTTGCACTTAACTGTGGTCAGATTAAAACAGGTGCTCCTTGTCGAAGTGAGAGAGTTTCAAAGTATAATCAGCTTTTGCGTATAGAGGAGGAACTTGGAGAATCGGCTATTTATCCCGGAATGAAAGCATTTAATATTAATAGTGATAATTTATTAAACTCTAACATTCAATAATTTTAAATAATTTACTACACAAGAACATTACACATATTTTACATGAATATGGTAATGTTCTTTACATTTCTTTTTTAGAATGGCTTCTGTAATAAAAAATAACAAATAATTAATTGAAGAGGAGTACTATTATGAAAAAGAAATTAGTGAAATGTGTAGGATTTACAAGTGTTGTTATGATGGCAATGGGATGTATGGCAGGATGTGGAAACACATCGCAGAGCAATGCGGCCGCAGTTTCCAATTTGCAGGAAGAAAAGAATGTTGATGAAGAAAATGTAAAAGAAGAAAACATTGACAAACAAAGTGTGGATAAAGAAGAAACTGATAAAAAGATTGATGGAACTATTTCTTTAGCAGGTTCTACTTCTATGGAAAAGGTATGTGAAGCACTTATGGAAGGTTTCATGGAAAAATATCCGGAGGTTACGGTTACTACTGAATATACAGGTTCCGGAGCTGGTATGGAAGCAGTAGCATCAAAGAAGGTTGATATCGGAAATGCGTCAAGAGGTGTTAAGGACGAGGAAAAAGAAAAAGGTGTGGTTGAGAATATTATCGCACTTGATGGAATCGCAGTGATAACAAGCAAA
>JAFPAQ010000208.1 GCA_017424235.1 Lachnospiraceae bacterium
TACAGTACTTTCCTCTTCTGTTGTCTTTTCTTGTGTTGACTCTTCTACAGTACTTTCCTCTTCTGTTGTCTTTTCTTGTGTTGACTCTTCTACAGTACTTTCTTCTGTTGTCTTTTCTTGTGTTGACTCTTCTACAGTACTTTCTTCTGTTGTTTCTTGTACTATAGTTTCTTCTGTAGCTTCCTCGGTGAGTTTATCTGCAAGCTCATCAATTGAAATAATTTCAACTTCTGATTCATTGATGCCTGCCATTTCCAGCTGATAGTCTGATACTGTATGATATGGAACAAAATATGAGTAACCAAGTACTCCTTCTTCATCAACTGAAATAACGATATCACGCACATCCGAATTATCAGCCTTCATCTGTGCAATGTCATCACACATTTCCTGATATGCTTTCTGATTCTCCTCTGACATTGCAAGAACATTGGCTTCTGAAAGATAGGCAACGCCTTCATATTCAATGCCATCACTACCAAACATCTTAGCAGATACCTGTTCACTTACCTGTCCATTTTCAGCTAATGCTTCTAATGTTTCTTCTGTGGAAGCCTCTGTATCTTCTACAGAACCATCCTCTACTGTTGTCTGCATTTCTTCTGAAATGTTTTCCTCTGATGAGTTTTCCTCTACTGCTGTCTCGTTCTCTGTTGTTTCCGCTACATCTGTTTCTTTGCTCTCAGCTTCTGTCTCATCGACCTGTGAGTCAGCTTCCTCAGTAACTTCATAAGTACCGATTTCTTCCGCATTAACAGTTGTTGGTACTGCTGTAAAGACCATACTCAGTGCCAATAGCAGCGACAATGCTTTTCTCTTCATATTTACCTCTCCCATAAAATATACTGCCGCAATATGCATTATTTATCACATTGCAGTGCTTACTTATTATATGGAAAAAATTTACATAATTCAACACAAAATAATTATTTTATTCATTTTATGTCAACTATGTGCATTAACATTTGACTATCATTTTTAAGTATGTTAATATTAACCAAATATTGGTATACTCTCGGAATCTTTTAAACAGTTGCCGAGAATACATATTGGATAAAAGGAGAAAATTTATTATGAAAAAAAATATATTTGTAACTGCCATCCTTTTGTGTATGGCATGTATTGGATGTGGAAATGATAATGCAAAAGAAATAACTTTGGAATCCGGCGCTAATGCTCAGCCTTATCCGGGAACTGTCAAGTTTACACATGAGGAAAATGCAGAAAATGCAAGACAGATGGTAAGAAATATTCATGACTCCTATGACAAAATGTTAAATGCTGCCGAATCCGAGGATGCTACCAAAGAAGGCAAAAAGGCTGTTGAAGAAGCTTCTGCTTCCATAAAGGAACAGCTTGACAGTCTTGACAAAATCGACTGGGATGCAATGTCTGATGATGAAATAGCTGATTACTCTGAAAAGTTTGCTGATTTAATAACCCAGATAAGAGAAATAAGAGATTTATTAGAAGGAATTTAATCGCAATAATAAAATAAAGGATATCGAATAGCGATATCCTTTATTTTATTATTATTTAACATTTATTACTATTTCACAGCACCGATAATGTCACTTATGTTTTCTATATTATACTGTTTCATGTAATCCTCTATACCCTTTACAGTCTCTGCAGTTGTATATGGATTTACAAAGTTCATGGCACCTACTGCAACTCCTGTTGCGCCTGCAAGCATAAACTCTATTGCATCTTCTGCATTGGCAATACCTCCCATGCCGATAACAGGAAGCTTAACTGCATTGGCAACCTGATATACCATACGTACAGCTACCGGTTTTATTGCAGGACCTGAAAGTCCACCCGTCTTATTGGCAAGCGCAAACGCTCTCTTATGAATATCTATCTTCATACCTGTAATTGTATTGATAAGCGAAAGAGCGTCACTGCCTGCTGCCTCTGCCGCCTTCGCCATCTCTGTAATATCTGTTACATTTGGTGAAAGCTTCATTATGATTGGCTGTTTTGCATGCGCTTTAACCTCTTTTGTTATCTCAAATAAAGCATCCGGATTCTGTCCAAATGCGATACCACCATGCTTTACGTTAGGGCAGGATACATTTATCTCAAGCATATCAACCGGCTGATCGCCAAGCTTTTCTACCACTTCAACATAATCAGAAACTGATCTTCCACATACATTTACAATTATTTTTGTGTCATATTTCTTTAAAAACGGAATATCTCTTTCTATAAAAACATCAATTCCCGGATTTTGAAGTCCGATCGCATTTAACATTCCACCATAGGTTTCCTGTACTCTTGGGGTTGGATTTCCTTCCCAGGGTACATTGGCTACACCCTTTGTAACCACTGCACCAAGACAGTTTAAATCAACAAATTCAGAATATTCCATACCTGAACCAAATGTACCCGAAGCAGTCATGACCGGATTCTTGAACTCAACACCTGCTATATTTATCTTTGTATTCATACTAATCTCCATACTTTCTTCAAATTCTACATTAAATATCCACATCAGATGCCAGATAAACCGGTCCATCTGTACATATTCTTGCATTATTAACATGAGAATGATGGTCCTTTTCTTTAGTTTTGACTATGCATCCAAGACACGCACCAACTCCACATGCCATTCTCTCTTCAAGTGAAATATATGCCGGAATATCCTGTTGCTTTGCATAATTGGTGATAGCTCTTAGCATAGGCATTGGACCACATGCAAATATAATATCCGCTTTGACATTATTTTCTTCTATGGCATTCATAACATTTCCCTTGCTGCCAACACTTCCGTCTTCTGTAGCTATATGAACATTTCCATATTCAGCAAGCTCCTGTGAAAGAAACAGTTCATTATTTCTGTAACCTACAACTATATCTATGCTTGCAGCATTGCCTAACTCTTTAATAGACTTTGCAAGCTGTAGCATAGGGGGAATACCTATTCCACCACCCATAAGGCACACCTTTTTGCCTGCTGCCTTATCCACAGGAAAACCATTTCCAAGAGTGCCAAGTATATCTATCTTATGACCTGCCTTGTAATGCGAAAACTCATCAGTTCCCTTACCTGCTATTCTGTATACAATACGAAGTCTGTTATTTACCTTATCAGCTTCACAGATACTTATTGGACGCGGCAAA
>JAFPAQ010000209.1 GCA_017424235.1 Lachnospiraceae bacterium
AATCAACGAAGGATGAAATTGATGAGTTACTTGATATTTTAGAAAAAATACCAATTCTGATTCCAAGTCCAGTACCAAACCCTGTCCCAATTCCTTTACCTGTTATTGTTGCTGCGGTAAAGCTGTTAAAAAAATGGCTATTTGGTCCTAAAGAGGAAGAAATTGATATAGATGAACTCAATGAACGCCAAAGGCAACATGAGAGAGAAAGAGAAATGGCACTTAAGCAGTTAAAAAATCAAATTAGTATGCAGATGGATAATTATTATGTGACAATAAAGAACACATTTAATTCTGAAATTGATAAGGCATACATAGCCGTAAGTAGTAAAATGAAGGAATTAATAAATGAAAAAGAAAGTGCAAAAGATGTATTGATTCAAAAAAAGGAAACTGCAGAAAGCATTATTACTGTTGCAAATAGTATAAAGCAAAGTATTATATAGAAAAATATTTTTGTATTGCAATAAATGTATGCATAGTATATAGATGTGCGTATTTAATCATTTTGACACTAACCACCGTTTCAAAACAACCAATTAATCGGAGGTGCCTCATGCCCATTACAATAAAGAAATACATCCCCTCAACAGATATGAACAACTATCTGGACGAGCTTCACCATGAGTTTTCTGATTTTGAGAAGGCTACGATTATTTACAATTCACATTATCCGAAGAAAGAAATACTAAGCGACCTAAAAAGTTTAATGGAACAGACAGCAGATGAGCGACTTAAAGCACAAATAGAGGAACACCTAAAATATGAACAGAAAAAATATGAGACATTTATAATCGCAGGTGACAAGATTATGTATGATTTGCGAGTGTGGGATGATGATTCGCCATATGCCAGGGCATACGTGCATGACAGCTTTTATAAGACAATGTCAGCAGCAGAGCAGGATGCCAAAAGCAGGGGTGAAAAATGTGAGATTGTAAAGTGTTATCTGTATTCGGATGGTGAGACTTGTGAGGATTCACAGTATGAAAATGAGCTTGCTTCGATTGAGTATGATGATCAGGGCAATCTCATGAATATTTGGAGCAGCGAGGTATCCGATAAAGCGATTGAAGATGGTAAGGATCGGTTTGAGGAAGCCTATGTATCATTTCCACTTCCGTTTAAACGTGGTGACATTGTCAGACATATTGAGACAGGCAGAGTTGGGGTAGTAGCTCTGCCCAGAAATGAACAGGAACAAAAGGAGTGGGAGAAACGTTTTACACAGAATGGTCATATTGAACTGGATTGGACCTCTGTGATGATTAATGTTGAATTTATGTATGATGGTGCGGCGTTTGACCATGACCATGTTTTCCCGTTTGACTTGGAATTTTCAGATCTTTCAGATGATGACAGGCGGAAGGAAGTGCTGTTGTACGCCAGCCAGCTGATGCAGGGGAATGGATCGATACAATGCTTTCAGATGGCGTGTGAGGAATATTGTAAGCAGAAAAATAGTTATCACGATGGAAAAAATGGTGTATAATATATATAGTTTATCGATGATTATGTTTGTATCAAAAAACTGGAGGTGGAAATATGCCGGATTCAGTCAGAGAGTTATTATACAAATTTGCAAAAGACATGCGTGGTACATTTGGAAAAGATTTATGCAGTGTTGTTATTTATGGATCTTATGCGAGAGGGGATTATACGGCGGATTCTGATATAGATGTTATGATTCTTGTAGATATATCTGAAGAGGATATTAAGAAATACAAAGATGATGTTGCGGATTGTGCATTTGAATATCTGATGAAATATGGTATTGATATTTCTCCAGTAATTAAGAATAAGGATCATTTTGATTATTGGGTAGATAATCTGCCATATTATAGGAATATTCGTGATGAAGGAGTGGTAATTAGTGCAGAATAAGAAATGGGTTTTCACCGCACTTATTGTTGTGGCTTGCTCATTTCTTTTTTTATTGTTTTCTACCAGCTATTGAAATCGTATCTTCCGGAAGAGTAGCCTCAAAAGAAAGTTATTATTATACTTGAAATTATTATACTTTGAAGTATAATAATTAAAAAGAGTATAGCTATTCAGAGGCAGGGGTGTTTTTGATGAAGCAATTTGTAAATCGGAGAAAAGAGCTTGAAACTTTGAGAAAAGAATATAGCAGAAAAGAAGCGTCCTTTGTGGTCATATATGGGAGAAGGCGTGTAGGTAAGACTGCGCTTATAAAAGAATTGTCGCATTTCCTTCCATTTTAATGAAAATATGGGATGAGAAGCTCAAAGATAAAAATATTATGCTTATTCTATGTGGTTCGCTGATCAATATGATGACGTCGCAGGTCTTGAATTATGACAGTCCGCTTTATGGAAGAAGAACAGCACAGATCAAACTGCAGCAGATTGCATTTGAGCATTATAAGGAATTTATGCCGGAAATGTCGCAGGATTCGCAGATACTTCATTATGCTGTGACAGGCGGTGTTCCGAAATATATTGAATTGTTTGAACATACAGAGGATATTTATGAAGGAATACGTGATAATATTTTATCTGATACCTCTTTTTTGTATGAAGAACCGACTTTCCTGCTCCAAAAAGAAGTTACGGAAATTGGGAGCTATTTTACGATATTGAAGACAATAGCAGCCGGTAATCACAAGCTTGGAAAGATAGCGGGTGTAATGGAGGTAAAACAGACGAGCCTTGTAAAATATTTAAAAATATTGATTGAGCTTGATCTATTAGAGCGTGAAATACCTGTTACAGAAGAAAATCCGGAGAAGAGCAGGAAAGGATTATATTTTATCAAGGATAATTTTATTAAGTTCTGGTTTCAGTTCATATATCCTAATAAAGGTCTGTTGGAAGCAGGCAGAGAAGAATATGTATTCCAAAAGATCAGGCATAATTTTATAGATAATCATGTTTCTTATGTATATGAAAATATTTGCAGGGAAAAAATGTGGACGCAGCCGGAATTTAGCAACATATCATTTAATCGTGTTGGACGGTTCTGGGGAAATCAGGATGTTGAGATCGATATCGTAGCGTATGATTCTTTTGGTAAAGAAATCATTTTTGGAGAGTGTAAGTACTCTGTAAATCCCAAAGATGTGGATATTCTATATAATCTGGAGCAGAAAAGTGTATATGTTGACTGGAAAAAGAATGACCGAAAAGAGTATTACTGTATTTACAGCAGAAGTGGATTTACAAAAGAGCTTATGGAATTAGCAAGGAAAAGAGGAAATGTGGTATTGTTGTCGTAACATTTCCTCATCTTCTGAAATATTCCAGTAGTAAATATTATGTCAAAAACTTATCTAATGGTGAAAGTCAACTATAACGAAACCTCAAATATGCCTTCATCATTATTGAGCATAATTCGATTTTGGTAATCAGATATACGAAAAATACACTTTTAGACAAAAGTGTGTCTAAAAGTGTATTTTATTGTATGTTTTACCTAGAAAGAATAATGTATAGAATTATTATTCTTTGCATTCATATATATTGTTTTCGAATGTTCAGATACATTTTTACCAAGAGTAATACCATATGGAATTACAATACCATCATGTATTATAGTGTCCTTAAATGGTATTAAA
>JAFPAQ010000210.1 GCA_017424235.1 Lachnospiraceae bacterium
ATATCTACAATATCAGCTTTCATAATTTCGCATATTTCCATTATGTCTCTTCGTGTGCCACGATTATATTTTACTTTTATCAACATCAGTTCTCTGCTGATACTGTCTGACTCATCAAATGTTTTTACCTTTATGACGTCAAGTTTTTTATTAAGCTGTTTTTCAATCTGCTCTATTGTACGCTCGTTTCCACTGCTGACAATTGTCATGCACGATACTTCAGGATCATCTGTTTCTCCCACAGCGAGACTATCAATATTAAAGCATCTTCTTGAAAATAATCCTGAAACTTTGCAGAGGACACCAGCTCTGTTTTCAACTAATACTGAATATATTTTTTTCATGTTCATCCCCCACTTATACCAAATCCATCGGATCTACAATACATTCCATCAGCATTGTACAATCTTCCTTCAAAAATGCCTGTATTTTTTCTTTTGCGTCAGACATATTTTCAACTCTGATAAATGGAATATCATATGCTGCTGACAATTTTTCAAGATTTGGCGTACCATCTTTAATATCTACAACCGAATAATTGTCTTTGTATGTAAAATGCTGATACTGGCGTACCATTCCAAGATAATTATTCTTCATAACAATTATCTTTACAGGAATATCATGCTGCATAATAGTTGCAAGCTCCATCATTGACATCTGGAATGAACCATCACCACAAACAGCCACTACCTGTCTTGATCTGTCACCTATCTTAGCTCCCATGGCAGCAGGAATAGAATAACCCATTGTTCCCATTCCACCGGAAGTAAGGAAACGACCATCCTTTACAATGTGATAATTACATGACCATATCTGATTTTGTCCCACATCTGCTACATAAACTGCATTATCCTGCATTTCATCGGAAAGCAGTTTAATAAATTCTGCCGGATCAACATAATCTTTATCAGGATTTCGCTTCTTGCCCATTGTATCACGATATTCTTCAAGAGTCTTAATCCATTCTTCATGTTCACATTCAAATTCCTGTTTTGCAAAATCTTTAAAAATGTGCTTTGCATCACCTACCAACGGAATTGAAGGACCTGCATTTTTACCAATCTCCGCCGGATCGACATCAATGTGAACCAATACTTTATTAGCGGTAATAAGGTCCGGCTGACTTATTGCTCTGTCTGCAACTCTTGCTCCCACCATGATGATAAGATCAGACTCATTCATAGCCCTGTTTGCATACGCTAAACCGTTATTTCCAACCATTCCAAAATGCATAGGATCCTGTGTAGGCATTACACCAATACCCATCATTGTAGTGACAACAGGAATTCTGTATTTGTGCACAAATTCTCGCAATTCATCAACTGCACCACTTAAATGCACTCCACCGCCGGCACAGATAATAGGTCTTTTTGCTTTGGAAAGTTCTTTTATAACCTTTTTAATCTGAACTGCATGACCTTTTACAGTTGGTTTATAGGTTCTGAGATTAACCTCTTCCGGATATTTAAAATTTCTAATTGTCGCATTCTGCACATCTATTGGTACATCTATTAATACAGGACCTTTTCTGCCAGTATTAGCAATATAAAAAGCCTCTTTAAATATGCGAGGAATATCTTCAACTTTTTTAACCAGATAACTATATTTTACAAATGATTCAACAGCACCGGTTATATCTGCCTCCTGAAATACATCACTACCAATCTGTTCACTCTTAACCTGGCCTGTAATGCAAATCATAGGAATACTGTCTGCAAATGCTGTTGCTATACCTGTAATAAGGTTAGTTGCACCAGGACCACTTGTCACAGCACAAACACCAATCTTACCTGTGACTCGAGCTTCTCCGCTTGCCGCATGTGCAGCATTTTGTTCTGTCCTAACCAAAATTGTTCTTATGTCTGAATCGAGGATACTGTTATAAAATGGTGTAATAGCCACTCCAGGATAACCATATACAGTTGTAACACCCTCATTTTCAAGACATTTAATCATTGCGTCAGCTCCGATCATAATGTTCACCCTTATCCTTTCAAATCAAATTATAACCTTTAACAAACCCTTTTAGATTTATTTACAGATTAAAAAATATTATAACCAAATTTTTCTATTAAGTAAACCTTTATTTAAAATATTTATGTAAATTGTATGAATTTTTTAACAAACTCAGGTTTTCATTCTGAAAACACCTCGCGGAATATTGCCTGTGTACAGCAACATAAATATAAAATTATAAGAATACTAAAGTCTTAGATTGCCTTAAAGCATTTTTTATGGTAAATTATATATGAA
>JAFPAQ010000211.1 GCA_017424235.1 Lachnospiraceae bacterium
GTGCAAGAAAAAAGAAATTTTTATAAAAAGTTTTGTTCTCGGTATTCATTTCAGATTTCAAACTCCTCAGGACTGTGCTTAATCGCAACTGTACGTCCTCTTCTTAACTCTTTTTTCAGTATATCATATTTAAATTTTCTGCAGGTTGAATCCTCAGTAAAATTCTTCTTCTTTTTTTCACAGTAGATTATAGTAGATCCATCTCTTTTTGCATAAGCGCAAAATCTGCAGATATCAGGATTTTCCTGTACCCAGAGTGGAAACTCTTCCTTTTTTCTTTTCATTTAATCTCTCCTGTTTCTGTTTGCTATAAGAATAAGACGAAGTAAATTCATTATTGCAACAAAGGCAGATGCCACATAGGTCATAGCCGCCGCAATAAGCACTTTTTTTGCGCCCTGAAGCTCATTTTCGTCTAAATAATACTCGTCTCTTAATGTGTTAAGTGCTCTTTTTGACGCGTCAAATTCAACAGGCAGAGTAACTATCTGGAATAAAACAGTAACTGCAAAAAGAATAACACCCACAGGTAGTAAAATATTTCCAAATATAAGTCCAAGCATAGCAAGAGGTATAGCCGCGTAAGATGCAAACTGTGTTAAAGGAAGCATATAATTTCTCACTCTTATAGGAGCATAATTTTCCTTTCTCTGGACCGCGTGACCTGCCTCATGAGCTGCAACTCCGATTGCGGCAATGCTTGAGCTTCCGTAAACTGTATCCGAAAGACGGATAACATTATTTTTAGGATCATAATGGTCAGTAAGGTCACCTGCAACTCTTTCAATACGGATATAATCAAGTCCGTTTGCATCAAGGATTTTTCTTGTAAGAGCTTCTGCAGTTTCTCCACGGTAGCTTATTTCCTTACTGTACTTTGTAAATGTACTTTGCACCTTAACCTGTGCAATCATAGCAATAATAAGTGCAGGTACAACAAGAATCAGATAATAAATATCTGTGTTATATAAAAACATTAAATCACTCCTCAATACCAGTGAAATATTCTCCAGGCTCTAATTTATTGCCCTTCATATAGTCAGAAACTGCCATTCTTTTTGAATTTTCAACATGGAATTCATTAATGTAGACAATATTTCCACCTGCAACAATTCCAAGTCCTTTATCTTCAAAAAATCCCCAGATTTTACCGTAATCTGTATCATCTGTTTCTTCACCTTTTACCGCTTCATATATTTTAACCTTTTTCCCGTTATAATATGTTGCAGCAACAGGTGCAGGATTCATTCCTCTTATTTTGTTTATAATATTATCTGCACTGTCTGACCAGTCTATAATCGCATCTGCTTTTAAAATCATAGGTGCATAGGTAGCTTCCTCTTCATTTTGCTTAATGCGGACAGCCTTTCCGTCACGAAGCTTGATAAGAGTAGCTTTAAGCGCAGACGCTCCAAGAGGCATAAGCTTATTAAAGAGAGTTTCCGAGGTATCATTATCCTCAATAGGGAGAGATAACTTATGAAGCATATCTCCTGTATCCA
>JAFPAQ010000212.1 GCA_017424235.1 Lachnospiraceae bacterium
AATATGGATTAACAATAATAGTAATAACTTACTGTTTTCACACCATAATTAATTGCTGCATTGTAGTTAGTTTTATTATTCAGCCCAAAATAAATATCAATCCAATATGCCGTACGGTTTGATGGATTACCTCTATCTTCAACAACAAACGAAGAACAACTTGTACCATTTACATTTATGCTGTCCTCCATGTAAATAGTAGTTCCTAATTTGACTTTAGAACTTGTTGTACTTCCAGTTTTTGTAGTTACATTAATGTGCATTGCACACATTCCAATTGCAGGTGTTTTTCCACTGGCTGTCAAAGCCCCTGAATTTGCCACATATGCTGTTGAATCTTGATTTGTCTTTTTTACTTTTGTAGAAGCTCTTCCCAAGGACCTTACCAAAGAATACTCCACCGACTCAGATGCTGTAATATTTGAAGGCTTTATAACCAAATCAGAAAATGGCGATGCCTTTTCTGCATTAATTCCTTCTTCGATTGCTTCTTTTAGTGCATATGGGTTAACACCATTTTCTTCCGCAACCTGTTCAACATCTACTATAATACCTCCAATATCAACCTTTAAATTATTTGTGTCCTCTGCAGCAAATGACGTAATACTCATTGCCATTGCTAATATAACAGTAGTAACTACTGTACTAAGACTTCTTACTTTTTTCTTTATAAACTTTCCTTTCATGTTTATTACCATCCTTTCTCTCATTCATTTATAAAATATAATTTTGATATACTTTTAAACTATAATGTGAAATCAATGACAATCCCTATTATCCTTATTTCTGTCACAATTTCAATCCATCTTGCATGAAACGACATTTTTTACCTTTGTTTGGTCGTTTTCAAATTATTTCTTTATGAATTTCCTGATAATGCAGGGAAGCTGTAACCCTGCAGACAATATGATTCCAATTGAAATACAAACAGCGTATTTGGTCAAATGAAGCCAAATAAACAGCACATCCACGAGCAAAAAACTTACTACAAGTATCGCCGTTATCTTTTTATATAATCTATTCTCTTCCTTGCTCAACACTCTGTTCTCATTGTCAATCGGGCTAATTATCATCAAACTTACAGCCGCCCATATAGTAATGAATGCAAAAATCCACCCACATCTGATATGAAATGATACTACAATGCACATGAATAACAGCAAGCATGACACTATCAGACACGTCCATGAATGCTTCGTGTGGTATCCTCCGCTAAACTTTCGGATTATCGCAAATGGAATCACAATGATAACACTTTGCCTGACACATCCCATGGCAATTCCAAATCCTACTGCCATCATCAATGGAGATAATGACATTATAAAGCCCTGTACAGCATACCCATACAATTCTCTATCCGCTTTCTCTATCACTCCACAATCAGCTAGCCAGTCTGTCACTACATCTGCGCACTTTTCAATCATTTCACTCTCTTAAACCTTGCTAATTCTTTTGGTGCCTTAGGCTGGTATGAAATTATGCACGATGCCGAATTCGCATCAGCCCGTAAAAATGCATTTAAAACCGATACTGCCCCTTTTGCAACCATTTTAGATACCTTATCCTTCATTGCAAGCTCCTCCTCTCTCGAAAATTATCATTGATTTCACATTGTTATGATAAACGATTCTCTTCCAATGTTCGAGTGATTCAGCTTGAACAGTATTTTATCTACAAAATTTGACATAAAACGCTCTTTTTTGCATCAAAATTATACGTGATACAGAAAAGAACTTGTAATAAAAGCAGTTAATTATATGTACAACAGAATATTTCTGTATTGCATTCTTTGTTCTTACCAATTCTATTGATAATATACAAGTGAAAGAAGGTTGGCAGATGGATTTTCAATATCAGGAAATGGGAAATCGTATCAAGGTACGACGTAAGGAATTAAAAATAAAACAGGCTGAACTTGCAGAGCTCCTTGAAATATCTAACAATCATATGTCTTCTATTGAAAATGGCAGGCAGAAACCAAGTCTTGATACATTCATTGGAATCTGTAAATGTCTTAATGTTACACCGGATTATCTGCTACTTGGGACAATGCATGCCTATAATATTCCACAAGATATCTCTGACAAACTACGCTTGTGCAGTCAGTCTGACATAGAACTTGCCAGAGATTTTATCGAGCTCCTTGTACGAAGGAACAGTGCTGACAACGCAAAATGGCTACAAATTTCTTTGATTTCAAATCTGTTTGTCCCAAAATAAACAAAATAATGTCTTTTCATGCATTTTTTTACATTCTTTTATCCATCTATAGTATAATAATAGATACTTATATGACAAAAATGGAGTTAGAAAATGCGAATTCTTATCTGTGATGATGATTCCCTGATAATTGATCAGATTCAAAAATACATAAAGCTTTACTTTGATAAAACAAATGCGAAATGCCCGGAGCTTGTCAGTTTTTCTGATGGAGAATCCCTATTAGCAGATAAAGGCGATAAAGATATCGTCTTTCTTGATATTGAAATGCCGGGGATGAATGGCATCTATGTCGGAAATGAATTGAAGAGGGCAAATGAAAATGTCATTATCTTTATCGTGACCTCGTATTCCGAATATCTGGATGAAGCTATGCGATTTCGCGTGTTCCGCTACTTGTCAAAACCTTTGGAAAAGCAGCGCTTTTTCCGCAATTTTAAAGATGCCATCGACCTGTATCATACCATGACCGTCCGGATTCCAGTCGAGACAAAGCAAGGCGTCCATACAATTCCTGCCGCATCCATCATAGCGATTGAAGCGAT
>JAFPAQ010000213.1 GCA_017424235.1 Lachnospiraceae bacterium
TCAGAAGAAGACAGTTCAGAAGAAGACAGTTCAGAAAAAGACAACTCAGAAGAAGACAGTTCAGAAAAAGACAATTCAGAAGAAGACAGTTCAGAAGAAAATTCCATTATAAATTATACAGAAGAAATTGATCAGACTGTAACACAAGAAGCTGCTGAAAATAATGATATTCAAAGCATTGTATTGAAAAAGCTCAAGCTTATAATAGATAAAAAGAATGTAACAATGTCTGAAAGTAAAGATGAAGATAGTTATGTATTACCTGTAGATATAGAATGTAGCATTAAAAAGTGTGATATTACTGAAAATCAAAATATCAGTCTCGCATTAAAATATGAGCTGTACATGACTGACAATAAAGATATGAAGTTATGTAGTAGTGGAGATATTGAAGATAGTATTTTTGAATTTGAGACTGACAAATGTATTAAAGGAATATGGTATTTAAAGCTTTTGGAGGCAGGGGAATACACCTTAAAAATATATAATGAAAAAGGTGTGTTGGCAAAGAGTAAATTTGAAATAAAAAAAGAAAAGCTTAGTGTAGAACCAGGTAATATAATTGGATTAGATTGTTTTTCATATTTATTATTTAAGAATCAAAATAAATCATACTACGAGATAACTGCTGAGGATAGCGATATTATAAAGATACACAAAACGGATAGTGGAGTAAAAATATATGGTTTAAAAAGCGGTAATACTAAAATAGATGTTATTAGGAAAAGTCTGAGTCCGCTTTTTGACGATTCGGATAAAATGACTATAAGAGTAAGTGTATGTAAGCTTTCTGATATCAATACAGAGCTTAGTATCAGAGATAATTATGGTCAGCATATTGAGGATGATAACCTGGATTATAGAAAATATAAAGACCGAAAATTGCAACTCCACATTGATGTAAATTCACCTCAATTGGATTCTGATGATGAAGACTTACTGGATTTGAAAAATAAAACGGTTGATTATTCAATAGAGTTTGATAAGGATAATGCAATTTCAGCAGATAAAGTGACAGGAAAGACAAATATTTATAAAGGAAGTATTGATATTCCTTTTGAGATTAATGATGTCGGAAATGTAAATATAAGTATAAATATAAAAGGTAATGAGATTTGTGAAGATAAGAAAATTGACCTTGGCAGAGTAAATATAGTAAACAGTCCTATAAATGACAAGGATTATCAGATAACCATACGTGATAAGTATAATAATATTTTAAAAAATTTTAATAGTGAAAATTGTACTGATATAATGTATGAATGGTCAGGCTATCTTAAACAGCATAATAACTATATGTTTGGAAATGTAGAGTTCAGCCTTACAGAGGAAGGAAAAAAGTATTACGACAAATTATGTACAAATGACAGTAAAGATAATAATAAGAAGAGCGATTTTGTTTCATTCAATTCAAATGGAAATCACAAAAATTATGATTTATGGATGGAAAAACAGGGTACACAAATCAGTACAGAAAATGTTGAGGGTGGCAGGATTAAATTTAGTATGTCCATTGATAGGCATGCACCTGAAATCAAAGAGATTTTATTATCAGAAAATAGTTTTGTACAAACATCTGATGACGAAAAAAAATATTTTGGTGAAGACTGTGAATTGATTATTAGTGCCGTTGATGAATTAAGTGGTGTCAAAGCAGTTGAATATTGTGTGGATTATTCAATGGATAAACAAAATGACTGGAAAAAAGCAGACGGAAATTATCAGGGAAAATACAGTGTAAAGCTGTCTAAAGGTCACTATAAAAATATTGCAGTAAGAGCATTTGATTATTCAGGGCAGCAAAGTATTCCGGTTATTTTTAAAAATGCTGAGGGTAATCCTATAGAAATAATTGTAGATGACGGTAAGCCTGAAATCAGTGTCAAAGCATTTGCAGAAGGTGAAAGCTATGACGGAGGAGATTTTGCAAATGATAACTGGACTAACAAAACAATAGAGATAAATACTTTGGTAGATAAAGACAGTTGTCCATTTGCCGGTATTTACAGATGTCAATATATGTATGTAAACGCTAAAGATGCAATCATGCTTGAAAATGATGGAAAATTTGAATTGGATGATACATATGATGACAGATGGCAGGAAATAAAGCTTGATTCGGGATTGAAAAATGCTTTGACCTTGGATAAAGAGAAAGTAGACAAAATAAATGGTTATTATTTGTTCAGGGCTGAGTCAAACTGTGGAGTTAAGTCAGATATTGCCAGGATAAAAATACAGCAACAGAAAAAGCTTGCAGGTACAGCTGGTATAAAAATATCAAAGACAGAAGATATTGATACAGGCTGGTATAATATAATCACGGGTATTCCCCGGATAGAGCTTGAGATGCCTAAATATGATGATGGTTCTGACAATGGGGAATATGATGCTCCGGTGGTTATGAATTATTCACTTTCAGGTGTCTTTATGGATAAAGAAGATGATACCTTTGACAGAGAAATAAAGCAGGAAGAATTCTCAGCCGGTATAAAAGACTATATAATGTTTGAGAGTTTTCTTAAGAGCAATGACAGGGATATATTTGAAGGTGAAGGTAACAAATCAGTAAAAATTGATTTATCCGGTGGTGAGAAAACTGTTAAGGACGGAATATATACGCTTAGCTACTGGGTAAGTGATGCAGCAGGAAACAAGGGAGAAGTAATCACAAAAGAATTTAAGATAGATATGCATGCACCGGAGAATATCTGCGTTAACGTTTGTGGTGAACCTATGCCACTCGAAAATCCTGAAAATATAGTATATGAAAGATTTTATCAGGAATCAGTTGCAGGAAATGTGAGTGCTGATTTTGGAATAAGTCAAAAAGGTGTGCTGAAGATTTCACAAATAAAAAAGACCGGTGATTTCAGTGAAGCCAAACCAGAGGATGGAGACAGTTTCAGCATTGATCCATGTACAAGATGTGCCATTTATGTAGTTGCACAGGATAAGGCGGGCAACAAGAGTGAAAGCTGGACTAATGGTATTGTGGTTGATAATAAAGCCCCCGAAGGTATAAGCACAAAAGATATTATTATTGAGCCGGAGGGTGCAAATCACAATGGATTCTTTAATAAAGATGTAAAGGTCAGAATATCAGTAAAAGACATTCCTGATAATGATAACTGTGCAGCATTAAAAAGTGTTGTCAGCCGCATCGGAAAGGCTGATAATGAAACATTAGATATTGAGGATTTTTCATTTATTAAAGAATATCCTACAGAGAGCGAAATGATTGCGGCATCAGCTTTTGAGATTGAAAAAGTGATAAAGGCTGATGTTAATGAAAGCAATGAGGCATTTATTGAAGTAACTGCTACTGACAGATGTAACAATCTGAATACTTCAAAAAAGCTTCTTAAGATAGATGTTACAAAGCCTGAAATAGAAATATTGTTTGATGAAAATACACCATCAAATGAAAATTTTTATAACAGTGCAAGGACTGCAACTATACATATAAAAGAGCTTAACTTTGATGCTGACAATGTTAAGATTAAGGCAACGCGAAACGGAAATGATATGGGAATTGCTGTTTCTGAATGGAAGAGAGAAGGGACAGACAACTACGCATCAATAGTATTTAATGAAGATGGTGATTATACTCTTTCAGTAAAATGTACAGATATGGCAGATAACGAATCAAAAGAGGTATCTGCTTCAGATTTTACAATTGATATGACAGCACCTGTAATAAAAACAGAGATAACGCAGGTATCAACAGAGGCTGATGTATATGACAATTTTGACAGAATCAAAGACATATTTTCTTTTAAATCAAAAAATGAGAATCTAAATAATGAGAATCCCAATAATGTATCTTTTGACAGAATGAATAACTATTTTAACAAAACAGTCAAGGCGATAATAACGGTAGAAGAACACAATTTTAGAGAGAGCGAATTGTATCTTAAGCTTAACGAAAATCATACTGTCAAAGATGGTTTGTGGAGTCACAATGGAGATGTACATACATATTCTTTTAGTATGTCTCTGGATGGAGAGTATAGTATTGATTGCAGCTTTAAAGACCTGGCAGGTAATGTAAGTGATACTTATACTGACAGTTTTGTTATTGATACACAAAGTCCTGTTATAAGTATCACAGGTGTAGAGAATAATTCAGCAAATGCGGGAGATATATTGCCGGTAATAACAGTGACTGATGCCAATTTTGAAAATTCATTTACAGAAATAAAGCTTATAAACGGTAAGGGTGAGAGGGTAGAGATATCAAGCAGTCCCGTTCCTTATGAAACAGAAAATGAGTCAGGAAGCAGTTATATACTTGATGATATCAATACAAAGCCGGATGATGTTTATTATCTAAGTGTTGTCTGTGCAGACAAGGCAGGAAACGGATCAGACCTTGAATACAGATTTTCAATCAACAAAAACGGCTCAACTTACGATATAGGCAACGTGTCAAAGCTTTATGAACAGGTTTATATTCGTTATGATGAACTTGATGATATCTGTATGACAGAAATGAATATAGATAAGGTAAATGAGATGACTGTATTTGCATCAAAGAATGGAAACATAATTAACGGAGTAAGGGTAAATTCAAGAAAACAGGCAAATAAAGAGATAAATAAAGGAAATCTTGCTTATTCAATAGAAGAAAAAGGTTCTGAAAAGCTTGGATATGTATACAGCTATATCATTTATAAAGAGAATTTCCAAAATGAAGGAATTTACGGATTATCATTTTACTCAAAGGATAAAGCCGGAAATGAAGTGAACAGTACACTTGAAAGTCATATAACAGGCAAAGTTGGAGATAATGACAGGTTTGTCATAGATAATACCGCTCCTGATATACTTATAGAAGGTGTGGAAAATGGAAAAATATATGATGAGAGTAAAAGAAATGTTAATGTAGTATGTTCTGATAATTTCAAGCTTGCTTCTGCAAAGCTTAGTCTTGTGGACCGCGATGGAAATGAAATACAAGCCTGGGATTATATGGAGCTTGTAAAGGAAGAGGGAGAAGTGCTTTCGGTAAGCATAGATGAATGTAATGAAAGTCTTTCTATAGTATTTGAGGCATTTGACGCAGCAGGTAATGAGATCACATCATTTACAGAGCCTGAGGTTGCTTTAGATGAGTTTTTTGTTACGACAAATAAACTTGTACAGATAGCTAATCTCAAGGAAGAACATTCAGGTATACGTGTTATTTATATCTACATGTCAGCGGCAGTAGTTATTATTGGTGTGGCAGTGATAATGATACGCAGACGCAGAAAATCTATTAGATTATAGGTTATAGATTTAAAATTTTGAAAGTGGGAGGCATACTTCCCACTTTCAATGTTATATGGTATACTTAATAATTAGTATGGCAGACGAGAATCTAAAATTATCGTCGCCTATTCGCAATAAATTGTTCAGAAATAAGGATCAGTATGGCAGAAAGGCATGGTAGTATATATGCAGAATAATAGATTTACAAAATATGTTTCAATGTGGGGCAATGCTATTTCCATAGCAGACAGAAAACCTGAGAATTACGCAAAGGACTTAACGCTTAGATATCCCATAAAGCCAATGCTTTCAGGAGACCGTTTAAAGCTTACTTTTGACAATTTCTGTGGAACAGAGCCTGTTACTATAAGCAGTGTATATGTGGCAGATATGGCTTCTGAAAGTAATACACCGGAGGGTGCATTTAAGGGAACACAAATTGTGGATAACTCCACAAAAGCTGTTACCTTTTGTGGAAAAACAAGTGTGACAATACCTGCAGGAGAAGCTGTTGTAAGTGATGAGATTGAATATGCGGTTACAAGAGGTAAGGATATTTGTGTGAGCATGTATTTTGGAGATTTTACACTTATGCGTTCTGCAGTGCTTATAACAGGACCACTTTCAAAAGGCTTTTATGCAGTAGGCGATTATGCAGCAGGCAAAGACCTGCCTTTAGACTATACCAGAAACACCAGCTGGTTTTATTTTTTAAGCAATATTGAGGTGCGTACAGAGGAAAATGCAAGAGCTGTTGTGTGCTTTGGTGATTCCATTACTTCACAGGCATGGCCTGATTATCTTTCGCTCAGGGCATTTGAAGAGGGAAGTGGAAAAACTGCAATAGTAAGACGTGCTGCAAGTGGTACAAGGATACTCAGACAATATGACAATATAACTTATGATTCGTATGGACTTAAGGGATTTACCAGATTTCCAAGAGAAGCAAGAGTAACCGGTGCAGACACTATTATTATACAGCATGGAATAAATGATATAATTCATCCTGTAGGCATAGAGGTAAATCCTTTCAGACCCTGGAGCGATCTTCCAACAGCAACTCAAATGATAGATGGACTAAAGAGATATATTGAGTGGGCAAATGAATTTGGACTTGAAGTATATATGGGAACTTTGCTTCCTATATATGGCTGGAGAACCTATGAACAGTTCAGAGATGATTTAAGATGTGAAGTAAATGAATGGATACGTACAACCAATGATATCAAAGGCTGTATAGATTTTGACAAGGCTCTTCGAGACAGCAGTAACCCTGCTGCATTTGGTCAGGGCTTTGACAGTGGAGATCATTTGCATCCATCAGAAGCTGCGTATAAAACAATGGCTTTACAGGTGCCTGTGAGCATACTTTAAAATTTGGAGGAATATATGCCGACACTTTTGTTTGTAAATGCCTGTGTGAGAGGCAGGGATTCAAGAACTTTACAGCTTGCATATCAGTTACTTGACAGAATAAGGGAAGCAAACAGTAATGATATGGCCTTTCACATAGAAGAGATAAGACTTTCAACAGAAAATATGCTTCCATTAAATTATGAAAGACTTGAAAGACGAAATGAACTGCTTATGCAGGGATTTCTTGAGGATTCAATGTTTGATTATGCTCATGCAGTTGCACAGGCAGATATGATAGTGATAGCTGCTCCTTACTGGGATATGTCATTTCCTGCAATACTAAAGATATTTTTTGAACTTGCAAGCGTGGTTGGAATAACCTTTTGTTATGATGATAATGGAAATCCAGTAGGACTTTGTAACTCTGAGGATATGTATTATGTGACTACAAGTGGCGGATATATAGGAGAGTTCAATCTGGGATTTGAATATGCACTGGCTCTTAGTCAGCTGTATGGCATTGAAAATGCTCATTTTATCAGTGCAGAAGGGCTTGATATTGAAGGCGCAGATGTAGATGCCATTATGAATGAGGCCTGCAATAAAGATTTTGATAATTATTCAAACAGTTCACAGTAAAATAATTTGAGAATTAAAAAAGCAGATATCGCTATGATATCTGCTTTGCTTTTTTTAACTTAAGCTTGTATTTATCCTTGAATTTGTACATATTTGCATCTGCAATTGAGATGATGTAATTAAGTGAGATATTACTTTCCTTTTCCCTGAAAGAGTAACCATAAGAAGAACTTATGATATAGTTGAACGGAAGCTGTTTACTTTTTGCCTTTAGTTCATCCTGAACAGAATGGCAAAGCATTTCTATAAATTCGGCATCAGCGTTATTCTCTATAAGTATTGCAGCAAATTCATCACCACCAAGTCTTGCTACCATGCCATATTTATCAAATACATTTTTGATAGTATCTGCGAATATGCAAAGAATCTGGTCTCCTGTATCATGACCGTAGTTGTCATTTACTGATTTAAAATTGTTAAGATCCATGTATACAATTGCTGCTTTGCAGTTTGTTTTCTCCAATTTTGCAATTGCATTTTCAAAGGCTGCACGGCTTCTGGTACCTGTCAGGGTATCTGTAAAAATGGTCTTGTTACTTCTGTGCCATAAATATACTATTCTTCCAAGGCATACACTCATAAGTAAAAGAAGTAATAAGGTGATATTCTGAAAATATTCAAATTTTAACAGTGGTTCTTTGATGTCGTTTATATCAATATAGAAGACTATTGCCCATTCATAATTTGGTATATAGACAGAATAAAGCCTGTAGGTCTTATCGTTTATCTTGTCCGTACCTATCTGATCAGTCTTGGTTTCAAAGGTCTTGTTTATTATATCAAGGTTAGATTTGCATGATTCAAACACTGATACCATATCATAGACATCTTTCATATTGTCAGCCGCAATAAAATTACCTTTGTTGTTTACCACAAAACATTTTCCATCAAAAATCACTTCATTTTCAAAGAAGAGATTTTTGATTTTGTTGAGCTCTAATGCTCCACATAAAACACCACATTTCTGGTTGTGTTCATCATAAATTGAAACACAAAGGGTTATGATAGTGGTATAACCATCAGGCTCATAATAGGGTTTTGTTATAAATTCATCGTTGTCCATTATATCGCGAAAGAACTGCTCTTGATAATGCTGTCTGATTACATTCTCAGCAAAATAAAATCCTGTTCCGGACATATTTACTACAAAAAAATGATGGAAATCTAGAGTTTCCTCGCGCACGGTGTATGGATTGTCAGGTATTTTTTCGTTGAAAAAGAATTTGGACTGCTCTTCGTATTTCATGCCATAAATCTCAGGACGACCGGCATAATAATGGAGAATATCCATCTGTTTTTCTATATAATTATTTAATTGAATCTCGGAATTTCTTGCAAGTGTAGACAAAGATGTGTCTATCATATTGTTGTGATTGGCTGTTATATTGCTGACAGTCATTCTGTTTATTGTTGTAAAAACAAGGAGAGATATGAGAATTGTAACAAGAAGAGTTTTATCAGCAAATGTTAAGTTGTTTGATATATTCCTAAAAAAAGGATTTTTAGGACATTTATGTTTTTGCGTGTTCTTTGTTTTCATGTTTCCTTTTCCTTTACACAATCTAAAACGATACAGTTATATAAAATATTTGTATTTATTTTAGTTACTGGTTTTCGTTATAATTACTAAAATTTGCATATTAGAAATGTATATTATGACAATAAGAATTTGCATTTGCCATAATATGCACACTATATTACCATATTTGGAAAAATTTAACAATCTGTAAACAACACGATAAGACAAGGCAAAAATCTGTGATTTTTATAGATATTTTACGAAAAAATAATTAAAAACGAGCACAAATCAAAAATGTGCTCGTTTTTAATATTCAGTATTCATCATCAGAGAGTAATTCCTGAATCAGCTGGTTGCGATAGGTTTCATCTTTTGAAGCACGAATGGCATCATCGATACGACCGGAGTCGAATAGCGTCTCATACAAACGATTAGAAAGAATAATGTATAGAATTATTATTCTTTGCATTCATATATATTGTTTTCGAATGTTCAGATACATTTTTACCAAGAGTAATACCATATGGAATTACAATACCATCATGTATTATAGTGTCCTTAAATGGTATTAAA
>JAFPAQ010000214.1 GCA_017424235.1 Lachnospiraceae bacterium
ATTATCAGCTTTCAACTGATTCTGCCAGTCAAAATATTCATCCTCAGATATTCCAAGATAAGATGCGATTTCTGCATCCGTTGCCTGTCTGCCTGTTTTTTGTTCTATCTCCTTCATGGCAGTATCTATCTGTCTTTGTTTTTGTCTGATAGTTCGAGGTATCCAGTCCATTTTCCTAATCTGGTCAAGTATTGCACCTCTTATTCTAAGACTCGCATAAGTTTCAAACTTAACTTCCTTTGTCATATCAAACTTGTCTATAGCATCAATAAGTCCAAATATTCCATAGCTCACTAAATCGTCATACTCAACATTGTATCCCAAATACATGCTGAGTCTTCCTGCAACCACCTTTACAAGTGGTGCATACTCCAAAATCAGTTTCTCCCTCAAATCTGCTGTTCTAAGTCGAATATAATCTTCCCATAATCTTTTACGCGCTGTATCGTTCATGCCAATCCCCCATAAATATTATGTACTTTCATATAAAAATATTGAAAATACATCTAATTGCACACCTGCCTATCATAATAAAAGAACAGACAAAATAATCCCTTATACAATATCTTCGTCACTGTATCCTTCGCCAAAGTCTTCATAACCTTCAGATTCTGAAGTGTTATCACCAAAATCCTGTGAACCTTCATTATAGAAATCTTCTGAACCTTCATTATAAAAATCTTCACCTGAAGTTTCTTCACTAAAATCATCAGTCATATCGCTACTTTCTGATGCTTCGTCTAATTCACTATCTTTAAATTCAACTGCGTCTTCATCATGCTCTATAATTGTTCCATCTTCAGCCAAAAAACCTTCTGCTCTTGCCTTTGCAACCACTACTGCTTCCTTAATATCCACATCCGGAACTACCGTTGGTCTTACAGAAGCATACAGATATCTGGCTATATCACCAATTATATAAAAAATGATAAGTACCACCAAAAGAATCCACAACATCCTGGTAAATTCATATTCTTTGATATACATTATTATTGCCGCCAAAGAACCAGCCAACAACATAATAAATGGTGTAATAAGTCCTGTCTTATTTCCCATTTTTTCCCCTCCGATACACTTTATTTTCATTAAGAAATTTTATAAACTAAATCTTTTTCTCCTGTTTACCGGCTGAACGAATAATCAGTTCCCCTGTTTCCGGATAAAAAATTATTGTTCGTCCATAATTAAGTCCTGTATCCTCAGCCTTTAGTGGTATCCCAAGCATTCTTAAAATCTTCTTAGCAGACTCAACATTTCTTTCCCCAACTCTAACCATATCTGACCTGTTCTGGAAAGCAAACATCTGTGCTCCTCCAGCTATCTTAGCTTCAAGTCTTGATTTATTAGCCCCTAAAAGAACCATTTTATTAATTAAATCATCAATGCCAGTATCAACAAACTTATATCTGTTAGAATTATTTTCTATCTGTTTACTATCCGGCAACATGGCATGTGCCAATCCGCCAACCTTTGAAACAGGATCTCTCAAACATATCCCAACACACGAACCAAGACCAAGAGTTGTTAAACCATCCGGACTTTTACACACATTCAGGTCAGCCATACCTACTTTAATAATATTTGCCATACTTTAAGCCTCTCTTCATATCTCTATATGTGTGTTAAATACTCAATCCTAAACCTTTCAGCATCTTTTCATATGATTCCAAATCAGGTAAAAGTATAAAATACCCATTAAGATCCACTTCATCTGTAAACCTTGTCTGTATCAACAAAATCTGATCTCCCATAATTCCAAACTCTATCGCCGGTACACTAAGTATCGCATTTAGCATATCAATACTTAACGAAGGTACTGATGGGATAATTTTTAAATTTGTCATTTGAGCAAGAGAATTCAAATATGCACCTGTAATAATATTTCCGATTTCTTTCATTGCAGAAAGTTCAATCTCAGTGTATTCTCCTTCGGAAGGTGTCATTCCCATCAACTTACTTACAAGTGCTTTTCCAGCACTTTGTTCAAGTATAAACATTATGCTGCCTGAAATATCACCTTCAATCGCAAGATAAATTCCAACTACTATCTGTTCTTCTCCACCCATTACTTCTCCAACTTCATTGAAGTTAAGAAGTCTTACCTTAGGTACTTTCATATCAACTTTGCATGAAAGCATCTGAGCAAGTGCCGTTGTAGCATTACCCGCACCAATATTTCCAAGTTCTTTCAATACGTCATAATATTGAGTTGAAACTTTTTCAAATGTAATATTCTCTGTCATGCTTCAAACCATGCCCCTCTTTATACTATTAGAGTGTCAAAATAATGCTATTAACAATACCATATAATTTGACACCCTATTTCAATCTTCTAAATTAAATTTCCATATGCTCTGCAAGAACTGATGTAATATCCAAAAGCGAGATAAGCTTTCCATCATACTTACCTACACCACTTAAAAATTTAGCTTTATCGTCCTTGTCATATGAGACTTTTTCTACATGCTCATCATCAAGAGTAACAACTTCCTTAACCTCATCAACCAATACTCCGATAGATTCATGCTGTTCAAGTTTTAATATGATTATTCTTGACTTTTTTGTTATTTCCTCTTCCGGAAGTCCCATCTTAAGTCTCAGGCTTATTGTTGGGATTACTTCACCGCGTACATTGATTACACCTTTGATATAACTATGTACCTTTGGTACTCTTGTAATCTTCTGCATTCTCAAAATATTGGAAATATACTTTATATCAATACCATATTGCTCTTCACCAAGCTGTGTAACAATATACTGGGTTGTATCATGTTCTCTCGGACGATTAAGACTTTCATTTCTCATCTGTTCATCCATTACTTTTATTTCATCCATGTCCTTGTCCCTTCCTTTCCTGCTGATTATCTCTAAATAAGTGCGTTAGCATCTAAAATAAGTGCTACCTCGCCATCGCCTAATATTGTTGCACCACTGATAATCTTTGGAACCTTGATATATTTGCCCATAGATTTGATAACAACCTCCTGCTGTCCAATAAGTTCATCAACAACAAGACCAGCCTGCTTATCACCCTTTTTAACAATAATTACAGTAAGGCTCTTATTCTCATCAGCCTTTGATTCAATATCAAGAACCTCATTAAGTCTGATGATCGGAATAACTGTACCACGTATATGAATAACTTCTTTTGCCTGAACAAGTTTGATTTCTTCCGGAGCAACATCTTCTATAGTCTGAATTGATCCAAGAGCTATAGCATATTTCTCATCTCCAACAACAACCATCAATGCCTGTATAATAGCAAGTGTAAGTGGAAGTCTTATAATCCATGATGAACCTTCACCAAATCTGTTTTTAACTTCAACTTCACCACTTAAGGATTCAATCTTAGACTTAACAACGTCAAGACCTACACCTCTACCGGATACGTCAGAAACCTTCTTGGCTGTTGAAAAGCTTGGCAGGAATAACAGATCTATAATCTCCTTATCTGTCATATTTTCAGCCTGTTCAGCAGTTATTGTACCGCGCTCAATAGCCTTATTCTTTACAGCTTCGACGTTGATTCCTGCACCATCATCTCTAACTTCGATTACAACGTTGTTACCATCCTGATAAGCATCAAGATAGATTGAACCAACCTCCGGCTTTCCATTTGCAACTCTGACATCATTTGGTTCAAGACCATGGTCAGCAGAGTTTCTGAGCATATGCATCAACGGATCACCAATCTCATCAACCACTGTTCTATCAAGTTCGGTATCCTCACCAGTCATGTACAATTCCATCTTCTTACCGAGCTTCTTTGATAAGTCTCTGATCATACGAGGGAATTTGGCAACTACACTCTCAATAGGTACCATTCGTACCTTCATAACTGATTCATGTAAATTAGTAGTTACACTTTCAAGGTACTCAATCTGTTCATTAACTGCTCCATTATCACTCTTACCTTCTGCTGCTGTTGCTGAAACAAGAGAGTTCTTGGCAATAATAAGCTCACTTACAAGGTTCATAAGATTATCAAGCTTTTCAATATCAACTCTGACGGTTCTATTTACAACAGGTTTTCCTGCTGCCTTTGGAGCTGGTTTTGTATTAGCCTCAGCTGCAGGTGCCTGCTTAGCCGCCGGTGTGGCTACAGGTACAGCCGGTTTTTCTTCTTCTTTCTCAGTTACCGTTGCTTCCTTTTCAGGTGCCGAGGTTTCAACAACATATTCATCACAATACGCTTCATGAATCTCGGAAACACTCTTAATTGCTGCTTTTACTTCTTCTTTTGTACTTCCGGAAATAAATATAAGACTGAAAGTTAATTCGAATTTCTCGTCCTCTATATCCTGAGCAGTTGGACAGGAAACAATGATCTCTCCTAGCTTTTCAAGTGCCTTAAACACCAAAAATGCTCTTGCAGCTTTAAGTACACAGGACTCCTCAACATAAACTGTTATGCCATACGCATTGAGTCCTTCTGTATGTGCTTTCTCAATAAGCATTTTTTCTGTATCATTGATCTTAATGTCTCGCCATTTTTCTTTGTTATCTCCTGATGCAGAAGCTTGCTGCGCAGTAGCTTTTTCCTGTTCTGTTACAGCTTCAGCCTTAGCTTCTCCTGCTGATTTTACCTGACCATTATTTTTAAGTATTCCATTTAAAATTGCAATCAGATCTTCATTATCATTTGTTCCTTCTTCAGTTGTCTGCTGTATATTTGCAAGATACTCTTCTAATGCATCAAGACATTTAAAAAGTACATCAATCATGTCCGGCATTACCTTGAAGGTACCATTTCTTACTTCCGAGAAAACATTCTCCATATCATGGGTAAGAGTCTGCATTCTCTTATATCCCATTGTACCAGCCATACCTTTAAGAGAATGAGCTGCTCTAAATATTTCATTAATTGTATCCATGTTTTCCGGATTTTGCTCCAGATCCATGATCTGATCACTAAGATTCTGTAAATGTTCCTTTGTTTCATCAAGGAAAATATCAAGATATTGACTTGTATCCATGCTACCTGACCCCCACATTCATTATTATTTCCTGGGCCACGTCATCAAGACTAACTACTTGATTCACCAAACCTGTAGCTGCTATACTCTTGGGCATTCCATAAACAGTTGAAGAATTTTCATCTTGTGCAATGACGTGTATCTTTTTTGAAGTTTCTAAATTCACGATCCCCTTTGTTCCATCTGAACCCATTCCTGTCAATACAACACATACAATATGGGTAAAGCTACTTGTTTTTAATGATTCATACATATAGTTTGCACAAGGCTTGACTCCCTCTCTTGGTGGTTCATCTGTATAGGTAATTACATGCTTTCCGCCTTTTACAGCTACATTCATGTGTTTTCCACCCATTGCAATGTATACTGTACCATTTTCAAGAACATCTCCTTCAGCGGCTTCTTTTACCCTGATTTTACTTAATGTATCCAATCTTTCTGCAAGAGACTGAGTAAATCCTTTAGGCATATGTTGTACAATCAGTACCGGTGCTGACAAATCTGCCGGCAATTTAGGTATTACACTCTGAAGTGCCTTTGGACCTCCTGTCGAACATGCTATAGCTACACATTTCTGTCCGGCTACCGGCATCTGACTTTTTCGAACCGCACTGACAAACTTTTGAGTGTTTTCCTCCTGAACCTGTCTTGGTATTACCGGAGTAATTGAAATATTGGTCTGACGGCTTGTAACTACAGCAAACAAAATATCCAAAAACTTTTCTTTAAAATAAGCACCTTTAAGATAAGCAATGTTTGCCGGCTTTTCCACAAAATCTATGGCTCCTAATTCCAAGGATTCAATTGTGACTGCTGCACCCTCCTTTGAATCGGTACTTGCAATCATAATCTTAGCTCGAATCCTGTCCTTCTGAAGAAGACGCATAAGCTCAATGCCATTCATCCTAGGCATATATATGTCTAAAACTACTCCGTCATATTGATTCTTTTTAAGAAGTTCATATGCCTGCTCACCATCAACAGCCTGATCAACTACCTGGAATCGTTCATCTGAGTTAATTATATCACACAAAACTCTTCTCATAAGTGCAGAATCATCAACTACCAGTATTTTTTTCTTACTTTTTGTGTTCAGCGTGCTAATTGTCATTCTTTATTGTCGCCCTCTTCCATTTTTTCTTTTTTTTCGCTCTTCTTCAAATATAAATTTGATAATTTCCTCTCTGACTGAATTATTTATATGTATAAATTTTACTCTGTTTTCATATTCATCAGTTCTGTTTTCTATTTCTTTAGAAGAAATAACCTTGCCTGCAAGATTATAAACTTTCTTTTCATCATCCTTTTTCAATTCAAATTTCAAATATAATGTAGCACCCTCTTCGTAGTTTTGTCTTGAAACAAATCTGAGTCCACCACCACTTATATCAACCATTACACTCTTAATGAGATTAGTTTCTGAAACAAGGTTAATCAACTGCTTAGAGTAAGCTTCCTCCTCGTTACCTGTCATCTCTTTAACCCACATTTCTGCAATACAGCCAAATCGGTAATATTCTCTTCTCTGAAATTTTGCAAGTGAACTTGTAAGTTCTGTAAGAATTGTATATGTATTATTAACTTTTTGCCTGTCAACAATCCTTACTGTTGACTTATACATTCCTGCGTCGGTAAAGAAGCAAACTTCATATTCCCCATTTACCGGAAGAAGTATTAATTTGGTCTGTTCCATTGGCATGACAATTTCTATTTTGCCATCCTCCAATACATCAAATACCGTTGTCCTATATGACTTTTTTCCTTCTGTGCCATCCGGAAGAACAATAACCTCTGTTGATTGCATTTCAACTTTATCCCCTGGTGAAATATACTTTTCTAGCATAGGCACCTCCTGATAAAACTTTTTAACCAAATTTCCTATCACTTTCATATATACCTCAAATCTACACACATCATATATTAATTTAATGTGTATTCACAATTGCTATAAAAAACACAATATGTTTTTTATACTCCCCTCGTTACTCCAAATCTATTATACTAATTTTATTAGTTTTTCTCAAGTTCTGATAATTTATTTTTTAGCAAAAAATTGTAAGTTTATTTTTATACTACACTTTTTTTATTTCCTGCAACAATATGAGAGAAAAAAGCAGCCATACCTCTCTTGACTACTGACTTATCATATTCTTTATCCATAAGTGAATATGCCATCTTTTCATAGGCAATAGCAGACTTTGAATTTGGTGAATGTATACTCACAGGTTTTTGCTGCATTACTGCCTCTTCAAGTCTAAAATCCTGTGGTATATAACCCATATATGAAATAGGCAGTTTTAAATATCTGTTAACTACCGTATCCAGTTTATTATACATAGTCTCACCTTCTGCTGCCCCTGATACCTTATTGGCAATAACCTTTATCTTGGAATACTCCCTTGAAAATCTGGGATGTCTGTTTAATGCCTTTAATAATGAGTACGAGTCTGTAATAGATGTAGGCTCAGGTGTTGCAACTACAAGAATTTCCCCACTTGCCACAAGAAAATCAAGTACTGCATCTGAAATACCTGCACCGGTGTCTATAATAATTATATCGGCTATAGCATCAAGTTTTGCGAGATTTTGAATGATATAATTAAGATAATCCTGACTCAAATTGGATAGTCCTGCTATTCCTGAGCCACCTGATATAAAACCAATATCCATTGGTCCCCAGGTAATAATATCGGTAATGCTCTTACCCTGATATATCAAATCGCATAAATTATGCTTTGGTACTGCGCCAAACATTATCTCAATATTTGCAAGTCCAAAATCTGCGTCAAGTATTATTACACGCTTTCCCATCTTTTTGAACTGACACGCCAGATTAATAGAAGTGTTTGATTTACCTACACCTCCTTTTCCACTTGTAACAGTTATTACTCTTGCCAATGGTCTTGGAACAGGGTTCATTTTAATTACATTTCTTAACTGTTCTGCTTGATCCATAAATATTCCTCCCGCTTAACGTCGTCCACCCAGCAGCTGTTTTACAGTCGCTTGTGGATTAAAATTTTCAATATCATCGGGGACGTTCTGACCACAAGTTACATAGGAAAGTGGAGCACCTGTATACATTTTCAGGTTATAAATATTTCCTAATGTAGATGTCTCGTCGAGCTTAGTGAAGATTAATTTATAGTCAGCAATCTCTTTGTAGGTATCGGCAATCTTCATCAAATCTCTATACTTGGTAGAGGCTGATAAAACCAAAAATACTTCTTTGGTGGCTGTGGTCTCTACAGAATTAATTAAATCGCCCATGTTTTCACACTGAGCTTCATTATTTGGGGAGTGTCCTGTAGTATCCACCAAAATATAGTCGTATTCTCTGAAATCTTCGATAGTACTTGCAATCTCCTTAGCCGTATATACAACTCTGAAAGGGACTTCAAGAATATTTGCATATGTACGGAGCTGTTCTGCCGCTGCAATTCTGTAAGTATCAGCTGTTAGCAGTGCTACCTTCTTTCTTTGTTCAACCCTGAAGGATGATGCAATTTTTGCAATGGTTGTTGTTTTTCCCACTCCGGTTGGTCCCACAAAGAAAATAACTCTCGGGCCATTTCCATTGTCTTCCATCACATAAGGCTTTCCGAGCTTAAGTATCATTTTCTGATAAATCTCAGAAAGCATGAAATCCATTGTTACGTCTGCCTTGCAATTTTTGTCTATTTCCTCAATAATTTCATTTGCATATTTTTCATAAACTTCATTATCAATCATTTTGTTATAAAGAAGTTTTAAAAAGTTTGTTCTCTCATTTTTTTCGTCTGACACTTTTTCTTCTGCCTTCTTTTCTTCTGTCTTTTCTTCTGTCTTCTCTTCTGCCTGCGCAAGCTGCTTTTCTAAGAGAGTCTGTATGTTTTCTATTTTTTCTACCAGACCATTCTCGCTTTTAACTTCATTTGAAATTTTGTTGTTTTTAGGACTCTTTATTTCACTATTTGTATGTGGAAAAGAAGCTATAACATCAGCTACAGCCTGTCCTATATTTTCAACTCCCTGTCCGGATGCCATTTTAACAGGCTGCTTGATTTGAACTATATTATTCTGACCGGTATCCGCACCTGTAACATCATTAGCTTTGTTCATTGTTTCATCCGAAACAGCTATATTGACCGAGGTCTTTGCCTGAGCCACTCCATACCTTTCATTTTCTTCCTCTTTAGCAACAGTAACTTCTATTTTTGGTCCTTTAAAGATGCCAAGCAATCCTTTTGCTTTTACTGTTTTGACATTCATTTCCACAATGCCTTCGCCAAGTTCCTTCTTTGCACATTCCAGTGCTTCTTCTTTAGTTTTTCCCTGAAATTTCTTTATTATCATTATGCAGTCACCATTCCTACCGATTGTAATTCAACATTTGTGTCTATCTCATTATATGAAACCACTATTAAATCCTTGTAATAATCCTCTGTAAGTCTCTTAAAATACATTCTGACTATTGGAGAGGTAATAACTATCGGATTTTTTCCAAGCTTTTCGAGTTTGCCTATTTCTTCCTCTACTGAAGCCATTATTGTTCTTGTCTTATCAGGATCAAGTGTAAGATAGGCTCCCTGCTCTGTCTGCTTTACACTTCCCATTATTTCCTGCTCAAGCTTTGGATCAAGAGTGACAACACTTGTGGTTTCATTTAACGGGAAATATTTGCTTGAAATAGCTCTCTTTAAGCTCTGTCTAACATATTCCGTTAAAATATCTGTATCTCTTGTCGTCGCTGCATGGTCAGCAAGTGTTTCGAATATCGTCACAAGATCTCGTACAGAGATGCCTTCTTTAAGAAGATTCTGCAATACCTTCTGAATATCACCCAGTCCAAGAAGCTTTGGTACAAGCTCTTCAACAAGCGAAGGATTATTTTCCTTAACGTTATCCACAAGATTCTGTATATCCTGTCTTGTAAGCAGATCGGCAAGATACTGTCTTATAATCTCTGTCAAATGTGTAGCTATTATAGAAGGTGGATCAACTACTGTATATCCAACGCTCTCAGCCCTTTCCCTCTGACTTTCCGTTATCCATATTGCCGGTAAATGGAATGAAGGTTCAAATGTAGGTATACCTGAAATTTCTTCTTCTACAAATCCCGGATTCATTGCCATATAATGGTCAAATAAAATTTCCCCTTCACTTACCTGTATTCCTTTTATCTTAATAATATACTGATTTGGATTTAACTGTATATTATCCCTTAATCGGATAATAGGCACCACTGTACCAAGCTCCAATGCTATCTGCCTTCGAATCATTACAACTCGGTCAAGTAAATCTCCACCCTGATTTACATCTGCAAGTGGGATAATGCCATATCCAAACTCTAATTCTATCGGGTCTACCTGAAGTAATGAATTAACATTTTCCGGACGCCTTATCTCATCAGCGCTCTCTTCCTCAGCCTCTGTTTCGCTTTCGATATTTGCAGTTTCAAGAGTATTGGCAATAAGTCTTGCACAAATTATAAACATACATCCTAAACCAACAAATATTAATGGATTCAAAGGTGTTACTATACCTAAAAATGCCATTACTCCGCCGACAATATACAAAACTTTGGGTACACCAAAAAGCTGTTTAACAAGGGCATCACCGAAATCTGCCTCTTTAGATCCCTTTGTTACCAAAATACCGGTAGCAAGTGAAATCGCCAATGAAGGCACCTGGCTTACAAGACCATCACCAATGGTGAGAATTACATACTTGTTAACAGCTTCCATAGCTTCCATGTTATGCATTACGATACCGGTGATCAAACCACCAATAACATTTATCATTGTAATAATAAGACCTGCTGTCGCATCTCCCTTAACATACTTAACAGCACCGTCCATAGAACCGAAAAAGCTTGCTTCCTGCTGCAATTTATCTCTTCTTACTTTTGCTTCTGCATCTGTAATAGCACCAGTGTTCAAGTCTGCATCAATAGCCATCTGTTTACCAGGTAAAGCATCCAGTGTAAATCTGGCTGTAACCTCAGCAACTCGTTCAGAACCTTTGTTAATAACTATAAACTGAACAATCAGTAATATAATAAATACTACAACGCCAATTACTAACTGGCCACCACCAACGAACTGACCAAAAGTAGCAACTACATTACCAGGATCACCGGTAGTAAGAATAAGTCTTGTAGATGATACGTTGAGTGCAATTCTAAACAGTGTTGTAAACAGTAATATTGTTGGATAATATGACATATCAAGCACTTCCTTCGAAAACATTGTTCCGAAAAGAATAGTAAATGCCAATGACATATTTATTGCCAGCAAAACATCCAATAATGTACTGCTTATTGGTACAATCAACATGACTATGGCTGAAAGCAAATACAGTGCAACACCTATGTCTGCCTTTTTCATGTCTAAAACTCCCCTTTCAATTTTCCTTAAATCAAAGATGAACCCCTACATCTTTGATAACCCCATAAAAGAATAATTACCCGTTTCTTTTTCGCACATAATTATTCTGCTTTACATAAATTATCGCACAATTTACATAATTTGTATATAATAAATTGCAAAAAAAATTCACAAAATTCAAAAAACATTTTTATTCCAAATTAATAAAGGATAGCGCAACATTATGCACTATCCTTTAGATTTTGCCTTGCATCTTATATACCATAGCAAGTACTTCCGCAACTGCCTGATATAATTCAGGAGGTACTTCCTGACCAATATCAACATTTGCATACAGCATTCTTGCGAGTGGTTTGTTTTCTACTATCTCCACATGATTCTCACGTGCTATCTCTTTAATCTTCTGTGCAAGTACATCAGCTCCCTTTGCCAAAACTATTGGAGCCGAATTGCTTTCCGGAGAATACTTTATTGCCACAGCAAAATGTGTAGGGTTAGTAATAACAACATCTGCCTTGGGTACATCCTGCATCATTCTTCTTTGAGAAACCTCTCTCATCTTCTGTCGTATTTTACCCTTAATCTGAGGATCACCTTCTGCATTCTTATATTCATCCTTTACTTCCTGTTTTGTCATTTTTATATCATTATGAAATTTGTATCTCTGATAAGCCAGATCCGCAAATGCAATTATCAAAAAGAAACAGGAAATTTTTAATCCCAGATTTATAACAATATTTCCAATTAATTCAATTACCTGATTTAAAGGCATATCATAAAATTTAAGCAAATATACCCAATCATCTTTTATGGTAGAATATACAACCCAGGAAATCAAAACCACCTTTAATATAGATTTTAATAATTCAATTAGTTTATCCTTTGAAAACAGTCTCTTCATACCTGAAACAGGATTCAGTTTATTAAATTTGGGTTGTAATGGTTTTGTCGATATCTGAAACTTAAACTGCAGCATATTTATTCCAACTGCAATAATCACACCGATTATAAAAAAAGGCAAAAGTTCAATTAATATCTCTATCAATACATTTTTAAACAATATATGATAATCCATTTTATGAATCATACCTTCCCAATATGTTGTATATTCAGGAATCTTACCATATATTGTCTCAAACAATTTCATAAATCGTGAGCCCATAGTGCCCACCCAGAATTTCAAAATGAGGAAAAGTGCTATAAGTTCTACACCACTTGACAATTCTTTACTCTTAGCAACCTTACCATCTTTTCTTGTATCCTGTTTCTTTTTGGCTGTAGGCTCCTCAGTCTTTTCTCCACCAGGTCCTTCTGCCGCAAAAAACTGTAACCTTAACTCCATTACCATATGTGTATCCTCCCAAATTACACAGGTGGCATTAATCCCTCAACTATTGAAACCATCATTTGCTGAATCTGTGTTGTTATAAAATTACAGACTGTTGGCAATAACTGCACTGTAAACAATAAAACAACAAGTCCTGCCAGAAGCTTTAACTGAATACCCACAGAAAACATATTCATCTGTGGAGCCAGCTTCGCAAGAAGTCCCAACACAATATTCATCAATGTAATGCTTGCAAAAACAGGCAAACATATTCTAAAACCAATCACTATATAGTTACTCAGAAAATCCGCAAAAGTCTGCAAAAGCTTATCTGTATTTATAACCGCACCACAAACCGGTATCAGTTCATAGGTCTCCATTAGTGCTTTTATCAGATATCTGTGAAGTCCTGAAATATATAGTATGATCAATACTCCATACTGAATAAGCATACCTGTAACAGATGCCTGCTGCTGTGTAGACGGATCAAATACATTTGCCATTGAAAGACCTATTTCCATATCCATGATCCTTCCTGCAAACAAAACAATTGAAGTACACAGCTGTGTACCCACACCTATGATCAAACCTACAGCAGCCTCCTTTAAGACCAGTGTGCCATACCCAAGTATAGTACTATAAGAAGGATATTCATGTGGATATATATTTGTATACATCAAATATGAAATAAATATGCTCAATGCAATTTTCGGCTGCCTCGGTACCCCCTTGGTACTAAAAAAAGCAGCCGAAAAAATAAATGAAGCTATTCGCACAAATATCAGTAAAAAATATTCAATTTCATGCGTTGAAATAGTATAGTCTATCATTATTTTTACCTCTTCAGTTATTTTCCCTTATCATAACTATTCAGTACCTTCATAGTTACTCTTTATCTGCTATCTGATATACAAAGAAAAATTACTCCAGAGTTCTTCCATATATGTAACCATACTATTAAGTATCCAATGACCTATAAGCATAAGACATACAAACATTCCTACTACTTTAGGAACAAATGTAAGTGTCTGCTCCTGAATAGAAGTTACAGTCTGAAATATACTTACACAAAGACCAATCACCAGTGATACTATCAACGGTGGCGCAGCGGTCTTTAAAATCAAAAATAATGCCTCCTGCATCATATCTGCAACTACTTCAATAGACATACTGATTACCCTGCCTTTCTATTATAAATATAAAAAACTCTTAATAAAATGTCCTTACAAGGTTGATAATCACAAGATTCCAGCCATCTGCCAATACAAACAGCAATATCTTAAA
>JAFPAQ010000215.1 GCA_017424235.1 Lachnospiraceae bacterium
ATATCTGCAACTACTTCAATAGACATACTGATTACCCTGCCTTTCTATTATAAATATAAAAAACTCTTAATAAAATGTCCTTACAAGGTTGATAATCACAAGATTCCAGCCATCTGCCAATACAAACAGCAATATCTTAAAGGGCATAGAAATAGTGGTAGGTGGAAGCATCATCATACCCATACTCATAAGCACTGAAGATACAACCATGTCTATTACAATAAATGGAATATAAATTAAAAATCCAATAATAAATGCTGTACGCAGTTCACTAACAATAAAACTTGGAATAAGTACCGTAGTAGGAACCAATTCCATACTCTCGCCATCCCATGGCGTACCCGCTATTTGCATAAAAGAATCTATATCCTTTACCTGTGTCTGTTCAAACATAAATTGTCTTAACGGGTCCAAAGCCTCCTGAAATGCCTCTTCAAACTGTATCTCTCCTGCATCATAAGGAACGATTGCATTATTATACACCTGCATAAAAATTGGCTGCATAATGAAAAAGGTCAAAAATAAAGCCAATGCAATAAGCACCTGATTTGGAGGTGCAGACTGCGTATTTAATGCCTGCCTGGTAAAATGCAGTACAATAAGTATTCTGGTAAAAGAAGTAAGCGTAATAATTAATATTGGCGCAATTGCAATTGCTGTCAATGTCAACAATATTCTCAATGTGCCATTTAATTCACCATTTCCATTATCATATGTTATTGTAAGACTGTTAGCAATATTTAGTTTTTTTAAATCATCGCCTGTCTGAGCCGTACCGGGAGCATCGATATTAGTCCTGTTTTCTTCTTTTGGTTCTGAATCAAGAATATGCTCTGCAGCAGCGTCATCCTCCGTAGCATTAACTACAGCCACATTTGTGGCTACAAGAACTGACACCATGCAAAGCATATAAATAATTTTTCTTATTTCTTTATGTAATTCTTTCTTAATCTCTTTTTTATTTACATTACATACAGTGTTTTTATAAGTGTCAATTTTTTTTCTAATAAAGTTTATCATTAAAGAAACCATGCCTTTCAATAAGCAGCAAAAAGTATTACCATACAATTCTGCACTAGCACCCTTTATTTCACTTTTTCTTAAGTTTATCAAATATTTCTTTAAAAGACATATCCATAGCCGAATCTTTTTTCTTATTCTTAAACTCAAGAATATCCTCTTTAGTCATCTCTCCAAGCAATGTCACTGTATCTTTGCAAACAATATAAGCAAAATACTTTGTTCCAATCCTTACTACCTGAATAAACTTACTTTGTGTAATTTTAAAAGTTTCCAATACCTCCACATTGGGACTTGAAAGCTGATTTCTTTGGAGTCCCGCTGTGAATCTGGTAGTGAAAACTGCTAAAATTAACACAAATATAAAAATTAAAAATGCTGATAATAATTGAACAATGGAGTCTAACCTATTAGTTGTCGTCAATAAAAGCATATATATTCCTCAATCTGTCAGCCAACCACTTTCTTTACTGCCTCAAGTACTCTTTCAGCCTGAAACGGCTTAACAATAAAGTCTTTTGCACCTGACTGAATTGCCTCGATAACCATTGCCTGTTGTCCCATTGCAGAACACATTATTACATTTGCTCCTGCATCAACAGCCTTAATAGCTTTAAGTGCCTGAATACCGTCCATCTCCGGCATTGTGATATCAAGCAGTGTAAGATCTGGTGAAACTTCTTTAAATTTATCAACTGCAATCTTTCCATTTTCAGCCTCACCTGCAATTTCATAACCATTTTTTGTGAGAATGTCTTTAATCATCATTCTCATAAAAGCTGCATCATCTACTATTAAAATTCTCTTTGCCATAATTCATCAAATCCTTTCTGCTCTACTTAATAATTTCCATGATTCTCACACCAAAGCTTTCTTCAATAACTACTACTTCACCCTTGGCTACAAACTTGCCATTTACTAATACATCTATTGGTTCGCCTGCGATTTTATCAAGTTCAATAATAGTGCCTGGCGCAAATTCCAAAATATCAGATATTGATTTACTTGTGCGTCCTAACTCAACAGTAACCTCTAATGGTACATCCTTAATCAGACCTATACTCTCTGCACTCACCATCTCACCTTTAGAAGGTGCAAAAGTCTGGAACTGTGCCGGCTGTATATTTACATTAGGCATACCATACATTGGCATTCCCATCTGCGGCTGCATTCCCATTTGTGGCATTCCCATCTGCGGCTGCATTCCCATTGAACTCATATCCATTTGTGGCATTCCCATCTGTGGCTGCATTCCACCCATATTCATGCCTGCATCCATTGAAGGCATAGGAGCCGGTGTCGGAGCCGCTGGTGTCGGAGCCGCTGGTG
>JAFPAQ010000216.1 GCA_017424235.1 Lachnospiraceae bacterium
AAACCCTCGCAAATCAGGGTATTTCCGGGCAAAAAGGAGTAAATCAAAACTATGATAAAAGTATTATTCATCTGTCACGGCAACAAGTTGCTTTTTCGGAAGAATGTAGGAAAATCAAGGGTTTCGGGAGTTTGAGAGTGGATTTTTATACCAGATTTAAGCCAAAAAATAAGGATTTGGGGCTGTGACATGGTGGAAAAATGAATAGCATTTCGGTGGTGAATGGTTGCTGCCGGAATGCTGTTTTGTTTAAAAGAAAGTTTTTAAGCGCATAATGAGTATTACTTCAAAGTAAATTGAAGTTTGTTTGAAGTGACTTTGAAGTTGACTTTGAAGTGACTTTGAAGTAGAATATAATTACTTCAAACAAGAACGCTGGAGGTATCTGAATGTATTTAGAAGAAATCATTGAAAATATACAGCTGGAAAGTGATAAATTTGAATGTAAATCAAAATTAAATCGAGATGATGTTGTGGGATGGCTCAAGACAATTGCCGGTTTTGCAAACGCATCCGGTGGAGATTTTTATATCGGTGTAGAGGATAAGACAAATAAGCTGATAGGATTTGATAGAACTGAAGCGGATAACGAACGTAACTATTTCAACAATCAGGTAAATGAGCATCTTGTGCCTAGACCACAGATGATGATATCTTTTATTCGCTATGAAATTAAGGGAAAAGAAAGATTTGTTATTCGCGTTCAAGTTGGGAACTCTGCTATTAAGCCAGTAATTCTTAAATATAAGAATGTTCCATCCATTTATATGAGACGAGATGGTTTTACCAATGGAGCAACGTATGAAGAAATTATAGATATGAGTGTGAAAAGTAAAAATACTCAATATGATATTCTTACGTCAGATGTAAAGTATGATGCGTCAAAGTTTACAATGCTCCGAGAGTTTTACACATCACACAATGATGGAAAAGAGTTGACGGAAAAAGCATTACAATCCATGGGATTTTATAATGAAGAAGGATTGCTTGCAAATGGTGCATTGTTGTTTGCAGATGATTATCAGGATAAGAAAACAGAGATTCAATGTTCTGTATTTTCCGGGTTTAATAAGGGTAGTGAGAGAATTGTTACCATAAACCGATTTAATGGTAATATTATTTCTGCAATCAATTATATTATGGAATTTGTAACTCAAAGAATGAATCATTCCATGATTAAGCTGGGGGATACAAGAAAAAATATTGATGCATATCCGCAGAGAGCGCTATTTGAAGGTGTAATCAATGCGGTTGCACATCGAGATTACTTTTTGGATGGTACGCAGATTCAGGTTGACATGTTTAAGAATAGATTGGAAATTTCATTTCCGGGTAGCTTTTATAGAGGAGAAAAACTGGGTAAAACGTATGAGTTATCCGGAATAATTTCAAAAAGAAGGAATGCCTTGATTGCTTCTGTATTGGTAAGTTGTAATGTAATGGAGGCCGCAGGAACTGGATTTGACAAAATTGTAGAGGAGTATAAGGGAGAGAATGAAACGCATCGCCCATATATATATTCTTCCTCGGATCATTTTACACTTGTATTGCCGGATTTAACTTATATGGATGGCGTTGAAGATAGCAGTAATCCGATTCTTACGTTTGTACCGGTGGCAGATGGCACAGACTTAGATGATAAAGTTTTGTCATTTTGCTATTATCAGGCGCATAAAGTTTCTGAAATTGCAGAATATCTCGGAATCAGTGATTCGACCTATTTGAGAAAGCAAGTACTTGGTAATTTGGAGAAACAGGGATATTTAGAATCAAGTAAGATTTCAAGAGCAATGTATTTCAAGACAAATCCGGATATGGTGACGGTAAACTAGTAGTTTGTTACAAGGAAAGGATGGTACCAATGTTCCCATCAATCAACCTCAAAGAAACCGAAATCAATCTCCATCGAATCATGGACAAGCGTGGGATACTCCGAAAGACATAAAGGAATTCTTAAATATTGGAAGTATACAAACCGTATATAACTGGTGTAACGGTCTAAATATGCCTACAGTTGACAATTTGTATGCATTGAGTCAATTTCTTCAGGTGCCGATAGATGAAATTGTTTGTGGCAATAGAAAAGCAATTATGCCTGAACCAATTGTCATAATAGAAAATTCAAGAACTAGAAGATTGTATGCTTACTACAAACAACTAAATAGAATGCTGGTAGCTTAAGAATTAAAGCACAGCTGGAATGACAAACACAGAATCCTCTTGCAAAATGAAAGTATAACATTTTGTAGGAGGATATTTTTATGCAAAGAAAAGTAAATGTAGTAGAAGATACAAACGACATGATTTACATAGGAGCGGATTTTCCAGATGAATATGCACATTCTGAATATTCAACATCCTTAAAAGGTGCAAATGCAAAAGCCAAGGCCAATGCGGCACAAGGAGTTCTGGAATTGATAGAAATTGCAACTGGAAAAGAATATAGGAAAAATACGAAAATGAAACACAGTAAAGATGCAAAGTTTGGATGGTATAGATATACTTCCAGATTTGCATTACCTGTATATAAGGAGAGTGGAGAAGTGGAAAGATATAATGTGTTCAACGTGATAATGGTAGTAAGACATGCTCAGGACGGAAAACTATATTTATACGATCTTGTAAACATAAAAAAAGAAACGAGCAACCTTTTCCAGTCGTGAGACCTTACTCAGCAAAAAACCCATTTCTTGAATCTATAATATGAAATTCATCATGAATAGTCAAGAAGAAAATTACATAACACCGCATATATCAGGTGTTAAAGAAAAAAGTTTGAAAAGAGGATGAATATGGCTAGAAAAACAGTGATACTTTTTCCCGATACAGAACGAGCATTGCAAAATGCGGGGGCAAATATAAAGAGAGCAAGACTACGTAGAAATCTATGTGCAGAGCTCGTGGCAGAACGTGCAGGTATTAGTGTAGATACACTTTCATCGATAGAGAAAGGGGTGTCTACAGTTTCGATTGGTGCATATGCAGCGGTGTTGCATTCACTCGGAATGGAGAAAGACCTTGAATTGCTAGGTGCTGATGAAGAACAAAAGCGAAGATATAGAGAATTTAATTTGAAGATACGTAAGAGGGCAACGCCTAGAGAGAAAAAACACAAAAAAGGAGACGGACCGATGATATATATAACCGGCGACTGCCATGGAGATTTTGAGAAATTTGATATAGACATATTTCCGGAACAAAAGGAAATGACCAAGGAAGATTTTGTGATTATATGTGGCGATTTTGGTGGAATATGGGAGAAGGATGTATCCAGATGCTGGGAAACAAAATTGCTTGATGAATTGGACAGTAAACCATTTACCACATTGTTTGTAGATGGAAATCATGAAAATTTTGACAGGCTTTACAGCCATCCTGTAGAAGAATGGAATGGCGGAAAAGTTCATAAAATCAGACCGTCTGTGATACACCTGATGAGGGGGCAGGTGTTTATGATTGCGGGGAAGAAGATATTTACTTTTGGCGGAGCCAAAAGTCATGATATTTCCGGTGGCATTTTAGAATATGATGATCCGGATTTTTTTAATAAGAGAATGGCGTTGGAGGAAAATTTTAAGTCGTATAGAGTTAATCATTATAGCTGGTGGGAGCAGGAATTGCCATCGGAAGAGGAGATGCTGGAAGGAATCACAAATTTGGAAGCGCATGGAAATGAAGTTGATTTTATAGTATCTCACTGCTGTGCAACAAGCACACAAGCATTAATCGGTGGTGGTAGGTATAAGAGAGATTACTTAAATGAATATCTTGAAAAGATTCGTCAAAGTGTGCAGTTCAAAAAGTGGTTTTTCGGGCATTACCATAACAATAAGAATGTAAATGCGCAAGAGATACTTTTATATGAGCAGATAATAAGGATTGTGTAAAAGAAAAAGGATGTATAACGGAGGAGCTGACGATGGAAGAGAATAAAATCACTGCAATCACCAAAGAAAAGACAGATGTGCTTAAAGAGGCATATAAGGATACCTTGGAAATACTGGATGCATACGACCATCAAACACTGATACGTCCAGAGGGGACGTATTATGATGGAAATGAAACCATTGAAGAAGTGGCGGTAAATATGCTGTATGATATGATAAAAAATCCGGTTTGGTATGACTGCGATAAACAAATGGCAGCAATCAAGTTCTTGCTGTTTTTGGAATGGAACAATGCGCTGTTTGTTGATGGCGAAAAAAGAATCAGTGATACCTTATTGGTTGCACTTATCCTTATGATAGAGAAGTCCAGGGATGAGGATAAAGAGATGATAATTAGGACAGTGTTGAATTGTATATGTTAACTTGAAGTTGCAATTTGTGATATCAAGAGGAGGAAACATAATGGAAAAGAACGCAGGGAGTATTACTTGTCGTTGTTTTGTAAGACTTGACATTTTTTTCTTTTACACATATAATGACTAAAAATAGAAAAATAGTCAAAAAGGAGATAATAATGCCTAAGTTGTACTCGGATGAAGAAAAGAAGAATATTATTGCAAAACTTAAGAAGGAAGCGAATACCTTAATGCAAGAAAAAGGCGTGAAGAAAACAACAGTTGATGAATTGGTTAAGAGGGTAGGGATACCTAAAGGATCGTTTTATTTGTTTTATCCATCAAAAGAGATGCTTCTGTTTGAGGTATCACAAGATTTTCATGAACATGTAGATGAGTATATAACAAGTGGATTTTGTAAAATCATTAATAGCAAGAATAAGTCTATGGATGAATTGGATTTTTCTGATTGTGTAGAAGAAATTACAGATGTATTACTTGGCGCAATGGAAATAACATATCATTCTTGTTTGAGAGTTTTACTTATTCCGGAATCAATGAAGCTCATTTTATCAAAAATACCAAACGAGGTATTAGAAAAACATAGGCAAGAGGATCGTCATATAGGTGGGGAACTATTTAAGGGGCTTAGTGTAAAAAATGGAATGAGTTTAGATGCTGTAGTGGGCGCATTTATGATGATTATCTTTGGTGGTATGTATAAGCGAGAGATTGGTGAGAACAATTGGAAAGAAAGTATGCGGATAGTAATCAGAGGTATAGTTCTTCAACTGGTAGGATAAAGATTTAATAAGGAGAATGAGGTTATGAGTAAAAATGAAGAAAATGTAATTGAAGTCAGAGATTTATACTTTAGTTATTCTAAGACACCTTTTTTGAAAGACATAAATTTTACAGTTAATAAAGGCGAAATTTTTGGATTTCTAGGACCATCAGGGGCAGGAAAAAGTACTTTACAAAAGGTTCTGACTGGTCTATGTACAAATTATCAAGGGACAGCAAAAATATTGGGAACAGACAGCAAGAAACATGGTAAAGAATTTTATGAAAAAATAGGTGTGGATTTTGAATTTCCCAGTTTATTTGAAAAACTTACAGCTAGGGAAAATTTAGATTATTTTACTTCTTTATATAGTGGTGAAAAGAGAAATGTGGATGAGTTGCTAAAAGAAGTTGGACTTTATGAACATGCGGATAAAAAGGTAGCTGCTTTTTCAAAAGGAATGAAATCTCGATTGAATTTTATCAAATCATTGGTACATAATCCCGATATATTGTTTTTAGATGAGCCAACAAGTGGTTTAGATCCAAATAATGCAAAAATAATGAAGGAAATGATTTTAAAAGAGAGAGAGAAAGGAAGAACAATTATCATTACTACACATAATATGCAGGATGCGACAGAACTTTGTGATAGGGTTGTTTTTATCGTAGATGGACAGATGAAAGCCTTGGACACTCCGCACAATTTTATTATGAAAAGAGGGGCGGCGAGGGTTAATTATTCTTATATGGAAAATGGTAAGGAACAGGTGAATACAAGTGTACTGTCTGAAATCAGCAGCGACAAACTTCTTCGAAAACTTGTAGCAGAGAACAGAATCATGTCAATTCATAGTACAGAACCAACATTGAGTGATATTTTTATGGATATGACTGGTGCACAGTTGGATTGATTGGAGGGGTTTTGCATGAGAATGGTCAATGTAATAAAAGGAGATATTGTTTTTCAATGGAAATATGGTTTTTATGCGATTTATTTTTTGATGAGTATAATATATCTTGTAATTTTTTCTTTTTTTACAGGTGATATGAAAGATACGGTAATTTCAATCTGTGTGTATTCGGATCCTGCTGCAATGGGGATGTTTTTTATGGGAGCACTTATTTTGTTGGAGAAGAGCCAAAGAGTAACAAATTCTATTGCGATTTCACCAGTAACGGTAGAGGAGTACATATTAGGAAAAATTTTGTCAATTGCAATTATTTCAGTGATAGTAGGAAGCATTTTAATGGGTCAGGGGAATTCAGAAAATTATTTCCTTAGCAGCATAGGAGTATTTGCCGGTTCCATCATTTTTAGTTTATGTGGAATTATTGTCGGAGCTAAGATAGAAAGTTTGAATCAGTATATTGTATGGACAACTCCGTTTGAAATAGTAGGGTTTGTTCCAGTTTTTCTTTATAGAATTGGCCTTATAGAAAATCATAAGTTACTGTTGTTGCATCCTGGGTGTGGAGTTATGCAACTGATTGAAGGAAATATAGAAATGGCACTGTTTTCTATAATAAGTATTATTATATGGTGTGTTATTCTATTTTTTATAGCAGATTTTTCTGTAAGGAAGTTGTTTAGGTTATCTGGTGAAACCAAGTTGTAAGGAGATTGAAGTATATGAAAGCAGTATATAAAATGTTTATTTATATGGTAAAGCAGATTACACATGAAATGATGATGATTATGCTTGTAATTGCTCCTATTTTAGCGGGCTTATTCTTTCGAATTGGAATACCGTTTTTGGAAGAACATATTCTATGCCATTATGGTTTGGAGCGAATAATAATTCCTTATTATGAAACATTCAGTTGGTTGTTGGCGATGCTGACCGGAATGCTATTTGCATTCGTTGGTGGATTAGTGGTGCTAGGTGAAATTGATGATAATGTTGCAAAGTATATTATGATAACACCTACTGGAATATGCGGATATCTGTGTTCAAGAGTTATATTACCTGCACTTATTTCAGGGGTGGTTGCATTGGTATGTATACCGTTTTTTTCGCTTGTGACTATTGGTTTGGGTAAAATTATTATAATGGTAGTGACGACATTGTTAAATGGAATAGTATCTACCTTGATTGTTGTTTCAATCTCCTCAAATAAAGTTGAAGGAATGGCTATAGGAAAAATTTCAGGTCTTTTTGGTATGCTGTTTTTTGTGCCGTTGATAGTTACAGGAACGATTAGGTATGTATTTTGTCTGTTTCCTATGTTTTGGATTGGAGAATGGAGTGTGTATGGTGGAGGAGAAAAGCTGATTATAGCTTTTTTTGAATTTGTAATTTGGATATGTATTATGTTATGGCGATTTTATACGAAAATGAAATAAATAGAAATGGATTTTATATTTATTGACAGGTATGAAAAATGTATTACTATATCTAACGAACGTTCGGTTTGAATAAAGGATATTTATATCATTTTGAAAGAAAGGAGTTTGGGATGGAAGAAAAAAATACGAGAGAAATCATTATGCAGGAAGCGTTAGAGTTATTTGCAATTAAAGGATATGCGGCTGTTTCTATGAGAGATATTGCAAGAGCAGTAGGGATACGTCCCAGTTCTATTTATCATCATTTTAAAGGAAAGCAAGAGCTGTTTGACGCACTGATACAAAAAGCGAATGATATAAAAAATAGTTTGCAAGAGGTTTTTTTGAATGCATTTGCCAAGTCAGAGGCAGTGGGACAGGAGGCATTTGTACGAGCAGGTATGTTTTTTTGAAGGAATATTTGCAAAATTCACAGGTGGCTCCTTTGTTAAAGATATTGGAATGTGAACGATTTCATAATGCAGATGCAGATAGAGAGTGGTGTGAATTATTAATTTTAGCACCATTAGAGCATGAGGCTAATGTTTTTCGAATGTTGAAGGAACGAGGAGAAATTGTTGATGAAGTGGCTGAGGAGTTGGCTGCAGAATATCAGTCTGCTATTATGTTTGCTTATTTCATAGGGGATGTGAAACTGCTAGAAATACAATTACAACGGTTTTACCAACGTGTTTTTATTAATTAATGAGATAAAAGATAACGACAGAGATGAAAGTATATAAAAGTAAGAAAAAACAACAGGAAATTGTGAGAACATACGACAGACTTCTAGAGCAATGGGGCGTTGAGATAGAAGAGTTAGAGATTGACACAAGATATGAAATGACCCATGTGGTTGCTTGTGGTAAGAAGCAAATGGGTTTAAAGCAGATGAGTCATTAGTATTTATGGCGGCGGATGTATAAGGATTACATATCAACTATTTGTATATTAGATATATTTTGTTGGGGATTCTTATTCCATTTGCTTATCTAGGAGGTTCTTATGTGATTTCATGGTTACTTTTGGGGGATAAGATGATTGGACTAGAGGGCATTTCTCAGCGACTAGGGTATATAGCTGAATCAGGAACGACGCAGGCAGCATTTATAGTTCGTTTTCTAATAGTAGGTTTACTGACAAGTTGTATCAGTGCTCTGGGAGACAGACCAAAAGTCAAGTTTGAAAAAATGATAGATGGCTATGCGGGGTTTTTATGTCTTGATAAAAAAGGTGAGCCTTTGGTAGCAATGCATTGGGAAGGGCGATTCAGTCATATGGTTGGAAGATACAACAGTATATTCAAAGTACAGATGCCAAAGATTACGCCGCATGTATGCAGACATACTTACTGTAGCATTCAAGCTAAGGGTTACATTTTAAGAATACAGAGAAAATATGTCATTAAAAAATGAAGTGTTTTCTGTGTGTTCTTATTTTTTAGCATTATGAAAGGAGCTGAGAAAATGGCTAAAGATAACAGAATAACAGCACTTTATGAGCGTCTGTCTCGTGATGATGAGATTCAAGGAGAATCGAACTCCATAACAAATCAGAA
>JAFPAQ010000217.1 GCA_017424235.1 Lachnospiraceae bacterium
AAACAGATGCCTTTCTGGCTATATTTTCATGAAACTGCTTCTATTTTCTCGTCGTACACACCGTGTACGCACTGCGAAAATATCATTGTTTCATAAAAATCTATCTCAGAAATCCATCTGAAAAAGATTCCGAGAGTACATTAAATGTCAAATCCCTTTAAAAATTCTTTTGTACGTTCATTTCTGGGATATTCAAAAAACTCATCGGAAGATGCCTGCTCAACTATCACACCATCTTCAATCAATATAACCTTTGATGATATATTTCTTGCAAATTTAAGCTCATGTGTTACCACTATCATCGTCATTCCATCATCAGCAAGCTTTCGTATAACAGATAACACCTCACCTGTCAGCTCAGGATCAAGGGCAGAAGTAGGTTCATCAAAATAAATTATCTCCGGGTTTGTAGCTATAGCTCTGGCAATTGCCACTCTCTGTTGCTGTCCTCCCGACAACTGATGCGGATAAAAATCACGTCTGTCAGCCAGCCCCACCTTTTCAAGTGCCTGCAACGCTACTTCGTTTGCCTCATTTGCCGGCATCTTTCGCCCAATAACAAGCCCTTCCGTAATATTCTGTATTGCTGTTTTATTCAAAAACAGATTGTAGTTTTGAAAAACAAACCCTGTTTTTTTCCTTATTTCGGCTATCTGTCTTTTACTTATCTGGCCAAAATCATATTCTTTTCCATCAAAGATCATTTTACCACTGTCTGCTTTTTCAAGAAAGTTCATGCATCTAAGCAGCGTGGTTTTACCAGAACCACTTGGTCCAAGTATAGAAATGATATCTCCCTTATCCACAGTGATATCAATTCCATTAAGCACCTTAAGACCTTTAAAAGATTTATGTATGTCATATATCTCCAGCATATGCACCATTCCTATTTCTGATTATATTTATTAAGCTTTTTCTCCCCTGCATTCTGAAGCCTGGTCAATACGGTTGAGAAGAAAAGGTATATCAACGCTACTTCTATATAGAGAGCAAGTGGTTCATAGGTTCTTGCCACTATTCTCTGTGTAGCCATAAACATTTCTGCCACTGTAATATTCGCAGCAAGTGAGGTATCCTTGACCATTCCAATAAGCGAATTTGAAAGTGGTGGAAACGCAGTACGCAATGCCTGTGGCAACACAATACGTCTCATTATCTGCAAATATGAAAGCCCCACGCAGTAGCCTGCCTCTATCTGACCCACAGATACTGATTCGAGTGCTGCACGCATCGTTTCTGCACAATATGCACCCTCATTTATTGAAAACACAAGCACTGCACAAGGAAAAGGATCAATTATCACTCCAAGCTTAGGAAGTCCAAAGAAAACTACATATAACTGAACAAGTAACGGAGTTCCTCTGACTATCCATATATAGAAACGGGCTATCTGTCTAAGCACCGGTATTTTTGCAAACTGTATCATTGCCACTATTATTGCTATTATCATTGCAATCGAAAATGAAATGACAGTAAGTGGTATCGTAACCATAATGCCCGGCAACAGTATCTTGGAGAATGAATCTATCAAAATTTGTATCAGTCTTTCATCCATCATATTAAGCCTCTTATAAAAAACATTAACACTATTTTATATACAAATGCAATAGTATCATCTCCGATAACATATATCAATGGCAGAATTATAAATAATTCATAAAACTATATATTTATTGGTTAATTATGACAAATTTATCACAAACTTTTTCACTATTTTATACACATTTATCTGATATTATTGAAATATTTTATGTAATCATGTATAATAAACTTTGTTGCTTTAAAGCGTTTACGCATTAAAATTTTAAAGGGGAGAATTTATATGTTAATTAAAATTTTATTTCTAATCCTGTTTTTTGGAGTTATGATCTATGTTGGATTTTATTCCAGAAAACATGCCACTAATATGAATGATTTCGTGCTTGGTGGCAGAAGTGTCGGACCATGGCTGACCGCTTTTGCTTATGGTACCAGTTATTTCTCAGCAGTTGTATTTGTCGGATATGCAGGACAGTTTGGATACAAATATGGTATTTCTGCTACCTGGATAGGTATAGGAAATGCACTTATCGGCTCCTTACTTGCATGGGTAATCCTTGGCAGAAGAACCCGTGTTATGAGCAATCATCTGTCTGCTGCAACAATGCCTGATTACTTTGGCAAACGTTTTGACAGCAATGCCTTAAGAATCGCTGCTTCTGCAATTTCATTTATTTTTCTGATCCCATATACTGCATCTGTATACAATGGACTTTCCCGTCTGTTTGGTATGGCATTTGACATACCTTATGCAGCCTGTGTAATTGCTATGGCATTATTAACAGGTGTATATGTCATTCTCGGTGGATATATGGCAACTGCAATCAACGATTTCATTCAGGGAATTATCATGCTTGGCGGTATTGTCGCTGTCATTGCTGCTGTCTTAAGTGGTCAGGGAGGATTTATTAATGCAATAAAATCACTTGCAGAGATAGAAAGTGATGTACCACTTACACTTGGTCAGAAAGGTGTTTTTGCATCCTTCTTTGGTCCTGATCCTGTCAATCTGTTAGGTGTTGTAATACTTACATCACTTGGAACATGGGGACTTCCTCAAATGGTACATAAATTTTATGCAATCAAGGATGAAAAATCTATCAAGTATGGAACTATCATTTCCACTTTCTTTGCAATAATTATTTCAGGTGGTTGCTATTTCCTTGGTGGTTTTGGACGTTTATTTGATTCACCGGCAATCCATAAAGAAGGCGGTGGTATTATTTATGACGCAATCATCCCAAGCATGCTCGCAACACTTCCTGATATCTTAGTTGGTATTGTAGTAGTCCTTGTTTTATCAGCTTCAATGTCTACATTGTCATCCTTGGTGCTTACATCAAGCTCTACATTGACCCTGGACCTGATAAAAGACAATATCATAAAGGATATGGATGAGAAAAAGCAATTACTCTGCATAAGAATAATGCTCGTATTTTTCATTGTTATAAGTGTTGTTATTGCTCTCGACCCACCAACCTTTATCGCACAGCTCATGGGTATTTCATGGGGTGCTCTGGCTGGTGCCTTCCTTGCTCCATTTATGTATGGATTATATTGGAAAGGAGTCACAAAGCTTTCTGTATGGGCAAGCTTTGCATGTGGCGTTCTCTTTACTGTTTCAAATATGTTTCTTAAATTCATTGCTTCTCCAATCAATGCCGGAGCAATCGCAATGATCTTAGGCTTGATCATCGTTCTTGTTGTAAGCATGATCACACCTAAAATAGAGCAGAAAAAGGTAGATCAGATTTTCTCATGTTTAGATGAAACTGTAGTAGTTCACAGAAAGAATTCTATTGAAGAATAAAAAAATCGGATGCGTTGGCATCCGATTTTTTTATCTTTATTT
>JAFPAQ010000218.1 GCA_017424235.1 Lachnospiraceae bacterium
CCATTCATGTAAAAATTGATACAGATGAGAGTTCTGTGTTAGAATTAATCGAATTTCCAGAATCTGAGGAATATATCGAAAAAGAATTTTTGATTACTAAAATTCAGGGAAATGCAAAAGTCAGTTTTGTATTTCTTCCTGGAAGTGATTTTGACTTTGCCTGGTTTAGGTTCAAATAATCTTTAGTGTATTATTTCATTCTCCATTGGAATGTACCTCTTTTCTTAAATACTATATTCAATTTTTATGATACATTTGGACTTCTTCGATTTATACTTTTTGTATATCAAAAGTCCCTTATGAAAAACTCAAATTGAAACAATACTATAATTATGTTATCATAATTTACTGGATTATACGAAAAAAGATGGGGTACACTATTTTGGAAATTTTAGATTATTTATTCAGCCTTCAGGATAAAGCTTATGCCGAGTTTCAAAGTAAGCTTATACCTACTGTAGACAAAGAAAAAATCATTGGTGTCAGGACACCGGAGCTTAAAAAGTACGCAAAGCAGGTAAATAAAATGGAAATAAAGGATGCATTTTTAAATAGCCTGCCACATCAGTATTTTGAAGAGGATCAGCTTCATGCATTTGTTATTTCTGAGGAAAAAGATTTTGAAAAATGTATAAAGGATATAGAAGCATTTCTTCCTTATATAAATAACTGGGCTACTTGTGATCAGTTAAAGCCAAAGGTATTTGCCAAAAATAAAGACAAATTATATCCATATATCTGCAAATGGATAAAATCAGACAAAACTTATGAAATCAGATTTGCAATAGGTATGCTTATGAGCCTTTATCTGGATAAGGATTTTGACAATAAGTATGTTGAGCTTGTAGGGAATGTAAAGTCAGAAGAGTACTATGTCAATATGATGATAGCCTGGTATTTTGCAACAGCACTTGCAAAACAGTACGATTCAGTTATATCTGTATTAGAAAATAATAAGCTTGATAAATGGGTACATAATAAGACTATTCAGAAGGCTGTCGAAAGCTACAGAGTGACAGATGAGCATAAAGAATATTTAAGAAGTCTGCGTGTTAAATAATATACAGATTAATGGAAGGATTTTAAAGATATGAAAAGTAATTTAATAAAGGATACAACAAAGGAAGAAAGAATCGCACTTATAAAGCAGTGGATTCCGGCTGATGAGAGTATGGAAGACTGTGATATGGATCTGTGGGATATTTATGCTGATTATATTAATGGAAAACGTGAGATAGCAGAGATAAATGCCACAACAGTTACAGAATACTATGTTGATTAAGCAGTTTTGAGGTGAACCGGTTCACCTCACATCGAGAGGAATTATTTTAAAACATGAAAAATACGACCTTATGCTATATAGAAAAAGATAATAAATATCTTATGCTTTTGAGAAATAAAAAGAAGATAGATATAAATAAGAATAAATGGATAGGCGTTGGAGGAAAGTTTGAGGCAGACGAAAGTCCTGAGGAATGTCTTTTGCGTGAGGTAAAGGAGGAAACAGGGCTTACACTTACAGAATATAAAATGCGTGGTATAATTACATTTATTTCTGATGAATGGGAAACGGAATATATGTATTTGTATACAGCAGGTAAGTTTGAAGGCAATATTATGGAATGTGATGAGGGTGAGCTTAAGTGGATTCCTAAGGACGAATTGTTTGATTTGAACTTGTGGGAAGGAGATAAGGTATTTTTAAAAATGCTTATAGAAAATTCACCTTTCTTTTCAATGAAACTGGTCTATACAGGTAATACATTAAAGGACATTCAAACAAAAATATATGAATAAAGGAATGCTTGACAATGGCAAATGATAAGATAAATTATTCTAAAAAAATTGAAGAATTGCTAAGTGATATGCCTGATTTTGTAAGTGATTTTATTTATAACTTTGGTCAGGTTGAAAAGTATGCAACGAAACTGGAGTATTGCAGGGATATAAAGGTTTTTCTTGAGTTTATTGTAAATTATCTGCCTGATTTTGCTGATAAGGAAATAAAAGAATTAAGCTTACAGGATATGGAAAAAGTAGATACTCTTGATATAAACAGATATCTTACACTGCTTTCAGGTGATCCTAAATCCGGACATAAAAGCACTACTGTAAAGAGAAAAAGAGCATCGTTATCGAGTATGTATGGATTTTTCTTAAATTCGGGTAAAATAAGTAAAAATCCGGTAGCATCTACCCGTACAATTAAGGTACCGGAGAAAAGTGTGGTGTATCTTACAAATGAAGAGCAGAGTATATTGTTAAACACTGTAAGGTATGGAACAAATCTAAGAGAATCGGTGGCAAAGCGCCATAATAAATATGCTGACAGAGATTCAGCAATGTTTTTGCTTTTGCTGGATACAGGACTTAGAGTATCTGAAATGCTGGATACAGATATAAGTGATTATAACCTTACAGAGTGTAGTGTGGTTGTAAGACGCAAGGGTGGAGATATTCAGACCGTATATTTTTCTGATGAATGTGCTGAATATATTAAAATATATTTTGATAATCAGCGTGTGAAATATCGTCTGGCTGATTCTGAAATTCCTGCCTTTACGACTGTTTCGGGAAATCGTCTTGGTGTGAGGGCTGTTGAAATGCTTGTCAAAAAGTATGTGTCAGCCTGTATGCCTGAAAAGACTAAAATTATTTCACCGCATAAGCTGCGTTCAAGCTTTGCGATGAGCTTTTATGAAGCTAGTGAGAATGATATATTACTGCTTCAAAAAAAGCTTAATCACAAAAGTATTGCTACTACTAATATATATGCAAAGGCATCAGATACAGCAATGAGAGAGTCAAGAATGTTACTTCAGGGACGCCGTTAATGTAAATAAAGGTCTAAAATTTTATTAGAATATGGAGATTAAAATGAAAAAATTTATATCAATAGTGTTAACTTCTCTAATCATAGGTTCAGCAATTACAGGTTGTGGCAATGGATCAGCCAATAATGCTGACGATCAGGGAAAAATATCAGTGGTTACTACTATATTTCCGGAATATGACTGGGTTAAGGAGATTACAAGAGGCAATGAAAATGTAGATATAACATTCCTTCTTAGCAAGGGGGTTGACCTTCACAGTTTTCAACCATCAGCAGAAGATATGATTAAGATTTCATCATGTGATATGTTCATATATGTTGGTGGCGAGTCTGATTCGTGGGTAAATGATGCACTTAAGGGAGCAGTCAACAAGGAAATGAAGGTTATAAAGCTTATGGATATTCTTGGGGATTGTGTCAAAGAAGAAGAATTTAAGGAAGGTATGCAAAAGGAAGAGCAGGAAGAGGATACCGAAGAAATAGAGTACGATGAACACGTATGGCTTTCAATAAAAAATTCAGAAAAATTCTGTGATGAAATTGCAAAAGGATTAAGTGAGATCGATCCTGAAAACAGTTCAAATTATGACAACAATGTCAAAAAATACATTTCAAAGCTGGATGCACTTGACAAGGAATATGAGAAAACAGTAGATGAGGCAGCTAAGAAATCCATTATTTTTGCTGACAGATTTCCATTCAGATATATGACAGATGATTATGGACTTGACTATTATGCTGCATTTGTCGGATGTTCAGCCGAATCAGAGGCAAGTTTTGGGACTATTACATTCCTTTCAGGAAAAGTAGATGAGTTAGATGCAGACATTATCCTTCAAAGTGAAAGTGCAGATGGAAAGATTGCGCAGACTGTTATAGCAAATACTGTCGATAAAGACCAGCAGGTTTTAACAATGGATGCCATGCAGTCAACAACCGTAAAGGATATAGAAAATGGAGCAACGTATTTCTCAATAATGGAAAGCAATCTGCAAGTATTAAAGCAGGCATTGAATTAGGATAAAACTATAACTTCGCAAAATTTTGGTTTTGCGAAGTTATATATAAATAGATACCAATGACCTCATTTTCTCTGATTTCAATACAAATCCTTTATATAAGCCCCACGGCCTGTTTTGCAAGAGTATCTGCAAGTTCATTTCCTTCTATTCCTGTATGTGCAGCAACTTTTACGAATTTTATTGACAGTCCCTGGTTTATTAATTCCTGCATTTGTTCTTTATATTTGGCTGTATGTGTTTTATTGCATTTCCAACCACCTGTTACCCATTCCTCTATACCTTTGTAATCATAGAGAATAGTAAGCTGCTTTAATCCCAGCTCAGAGGCCCTTGTTGCAGCTGCAAGTGCACCAAGAATTTCGCCTGCAACATTTCGCATAGTAGCCATTTCACTGTCATTTCCAGATCCCTGAATAGGATATCTTTCTCCATTTGCCAGTAAAAAACCGCCAAAACCGTAAGTATTTGTAACTGAATTAAAACTTCCATCAACAAAAGCATAATCTCCGGTAAGTTCTGATGAAATATCTTTCGAATTTGAAAGATCAACACAAGAATTATCATTCAAATAATTTTCGGCTTCAGCCTTTGTGAGAAAGCTTTTAAATTTAGCACCTTTGACACCCTTAACCTGCTTTTCAGCCTCCGCCCAGGTTGTAAAGATACCTGTTTCTTTACCTGATTTTACAGCATAATATTTCATTTTCAAATCTCCTACTATCATAGTCAGGGGCAAAAGCCCCTAACATCATTTAATTAAAACTTTGGTCAATAATAAGTTCCTCATATTGTTTTGTATACAGATCAAAATAAGCACCTTTAGCTTCAATAAGTTCTTTATGAGAGCCTCGTTCTATTATCTTACCATCTGATACTACAAGGATGATATCAGCATTTACTATTGTAGACAGTCTGTGTGCAATAACAAAAGAAGTTCTTCCTTTGATAACTGTTGAGATTGCTTCCTGAATTGCCTTTTCTGTAACTGTGTCAATTGAGGCAGTAGCTTCATCAAGAATAAGTATCTTTGGATCGGCAAGTAATGCCCTCACAATAGATAAAAGCTGTTTTTCACCTGTTGAGAGAAAATCCCCACCCTCTCCAACTTCTGTATCCAATCCATCTGTAAGTTTATCAATTATACTGTCAGCAGATACCAGTTTAAGGGCATTGTATATTTCCTCATCAGTAGCATCTTCTTTTCCATATTTTAAGTTGTCTCTTATATTTCCGGAGAATAAATGAGGAGACTGTAACACATATCCGATATTGCTGTGTAACCATTGCAAAGAACGCTCTTTTATATCCTTTGAATCAATCAGAACCTGACCTGAGGTGGGTTCAAAAAATCTACATACCAGATTTACAAGAGTTGATTTTCCGGCACCGGTTTCTCCTACAATAGCTACATTAGCACCTTTAGGAACTTTAAGGTCAAAGTGCTCCAGCACTAATTCATCGCCATCCGGATAGTGGAAAGTCACATCCTTGAATTCTACATCACCAATAAGCGGCTCCCAGTTATCTCTCTTTTCATTAAATGTATCTCCATATTTTTCAATAACTTCTTTTGTATCAAATACTTCTCCCTCTGTATTCATCAGGTTACAGTATCTTTCAATATTTACCTGAATGGAAATCATTTTTGAAATTGCATTGACCATATTCTGGATAGGATCTAAAAGTCCAAGTGCATAGGACATAAATATGGACAAAGTACCTATTTCCATAAGCTTTGCCTGATTAAGCTCGCCACCCTTCCAAAGAACTATTGCAAGTGCAACCGAAGACATAAGAGTTACTGATGACGAAAACAGTGCTGAATAGTGAGTGGTTCTCACACTTCGATGATACATTTGGGTAGTATCATCTGCAAATTCATCCGTCATCTTACCTTCTATTGAAAGGGTTTTAATAGATTTAACACCTGTAATGCCTTCATTTATTCCGGCAGTAATCCTGGCATTCATTTCTCTTACTTTGTGGTTTAATACAAGCAGCTTTTTCTGGAATATAAATATGAATATTACTGCTATTGGAACAAGTGCAATTATAAATAGAGCAAGCTTCCAGTTAGTAATAAGCATAACTGTGAGTGCAAATAAAATGTAGGAGCCAAACCATATTACATCCATACATCTCCAAGCCATCATTTCGCCTATCTTACCAGAGTCGCTCATTACTCTTGCGTGGATATATCCGACATTGTTCTGATTATAGTATGATAGTGATACTTCCTGTAAATGCGAAAAAGCACTGTTTCTTAAGTCCCGGTTCATGTAAAGTTCCATTTTGGAGCAGTCCATTACATTAATATAATTCATTATTCCCTGACATATAAGAACTGCTAAAAAACTTAGAATAAACAGGATTATTGTATCAAATGTTTTATTTCCAAGAAAATGATTTATTGCATATCTGTTGAACATTGGAAAAATAACATCACACATAGAGACCAGAAGTCCCAGTATTATCATTCTAAGTGCAAGCATTTTGTAATTCTTTAGCCAAGGCCATAAAGATGGGATTCCAAAAAATGGAAGTTTAGTTTTTCTATCTTTTTCTGACATAATTATTCCCCTTGCGATAACTGTAAATGAAAAATTTTATCATAGATTCCATGCATACTTAATAACTCATTGTGTGTACCCTGTTCTTTTATTCTGCCATTTTCCAATACCAGAATCAAATCGGCCTGCATAAGAGTTGTAATCCTGTGTGATATGATAATAACAGTGGAATCACCTGCCGCCTTTTCAAGTTCTTTTCTAATCTTAACGTCTGTTTGTGCATCTACAGCAGACAGCGAATCATCAAAAATAAGTATATCGGGTTTGCGGATTATAGTCTGAGCTATGGCTGTTCTCTGTTTTTGCCCGCCGGACAAAGTGACACCTCTTTCACCTATATATGTATCATAGCCTTCCGAAAAATGTTCAATAGCTGATGTAAGGCTTGCTGTTTCAACAGCCTTTTCAACATTTTCATGAGTTGCCTCTTTGGCAGCAATTTTAATGTTATCTTCAAGAGTTCTTGAGAACAGATAAGGCTCCTGTAATACAAGACCTATATGTTTTCTAAGCTCACTTCTTTTTATATCTTTAATATTTATACCTGAAAGAGTTATTTTTCCATTTTTATCAGGTATTTCATATAACCTGTCAAGAAGATGTACAAGAGTAGATTTGCCTGAACCTGTTCCACCTAAGATTCCTACCGTCTGCCCCTTTTTGATATTAAAACTGACATTGTTTAAAACCATAGTCTCAGTAGTAGCTTTTTCATCATAAGAGAATGAGACATTTTCAAAACATATATCGCCTGAGCCAGGGTAGTCAATAGCATCAGGGCTATCAGTTTCTTTCTCAGAATTCATTATATACATAAGTCTGTCTACAGATATTCCTGCTTTACTCATTTCTGAAATTATTCTTCCAAGCTGTCTTACAGGAAAGATAAGTAAAGCATTGTAAGAAAGAAAAGCAACATAGCTTCCGGCTGACATTTCATTATTTATGGCAAAATATGCTCCAATTGAGATAATGGAAAGAGTCTCAACACCTGAAATTATGTCATTGGTTATCCAGAAGGTAGACAATATCTGCATCATTTTTACCCACATACCTGTGTAAATACGGTTCTTTTCTTCGAAACGGTTTCGTTCATATTTTTCACGTCCAAAGGCACGCACTACTCTCACACCTGTGAGATTTTCCTGCGCGATTGCAGAAAGTTTTCCCTCCTCAGCGTCAATTTTTTCAAAAGAAGAACCTATTTTATCGTGAAAAAGAAATGAATATGCGATTACGATTGGAATAAATATGAAGGCCACCAGAGTCAATTTAAAATGTAACCTGGACATGAAAAATAATGCCATTAGTATCATAACAGACATTCTAAATAAGCTTGTGAGCTGTTCGGAGATGAAATTTTTAATCATATCCACATCTGATGTACAACGCTGTATGATATCACCGGTTTTATTTTCATCATGCCATTTATAAGGCAAATTGATGATATGTTCAAATAAAGTATCTCTCATTCTCTTGGTAAGACGTTCTGCACCCATTGAGTTAAAAAGCTGAAACAGATACCTGAAAATACCACCTATAAGTGATATAAGCACCACTATGCCTGCTATAATATATAGATGTGACATAATATATTCGCGTCCACCAATCTTATAAATTATATTTTGTACTGGTATAGGCAGTGATGAAATATCTCCAACACAAATATCAATAGTATAACCAATTATTCTTGGATTCACCAATTCAAAAAGTACTAAGAGACATGCGAAAAATATGGATATCGCAAATGTAAGCTTGCAGCCCTTCAAAAAGAACAGAAGCATTTGATTTCTGGTCTTATATAATATCCGGTTATCTGATATGAAATCACTTTCAATATTTATATCATTGTTTTTCAATCCAATTCTCCCCCTCTTATACTGATATATTATCTGATTTATTATCGCAGAGCCTCACAGATGAAATTTGTCCTTACGGACATGAGGCTCGCGGACGAGTAGGAGGAAATAAATCCCCTCCTACTCGATTGTTATAGAAGTTTGCGATAGTGTAATCGGATGCGCCGGCATCCGATTTTTTTATATGTACCCCATGGATTTTATCACAAACAGCCAGAAGGTAAGTGTAAACGAGCTTAAAAGTGTTGTCAGCATCACTGCACAGCTTGAAATAGCACCTTTATGTCCCATATTTTGTGCCATAATAAAACTACTGCTGGTGGTTGCCGAACCTAGCATTATCAGTGCAGCGACCAGTTTATCATCTCTGAATCCAAGATATATTGCGACTGGTAAAAATATGCAGCAAAGCAGAATCAGCTTGCAAAATACAACGGTGCATACAGGTCCAAACTTCTGCTTTACATCTTCGAAATGAAAAGAAGCTCCAAGTCCTATAAGTGCAAGTGGTGATGCCAAGTTTCCAAGATAAGTAATAGTTTTCATTGCTATCGGAGGCTGTGGAAGTCTTGTAACTGACCATACCATACCGATTATTATACCAATAATGATTGGATTTTTGGCAGTGTTCTTAAGACTTTTAATGATTAATGCTGATTTGCTGTCAAGTCCGGAATTTTCAGGTGAAGTAATGGTAAGCACCAATACTGCAACTACATTATAAACAGGTACGGAACCTATTATCATAAGTGATACGGTTGACGCGTTGTTGTATATATTTGTCATATATGCAATACCCAGAGTTGCTGCCGCGCTTCGGTAAGCAGCCTGTATCATTTCACCACGGTCTTCTTTGTTAGGATTAAATAATGCAATAACGGTAGCTATTAAAATACTCAAAATGGTTGCTAAAAAACAAAACAGTACAAATTGACTGTCCCAGATAGAGCTAAAGTCCTGTTTGACCAAATCGATAATAAGCAGGGCAGGTAAGAAAAGCTTAAACACCAGCTTATTTATAGCAGAAATAGCCTCCTTTTTTAACCATCCTATTTCTCTTAAAATATAGCCCAGTACCATCATCAGAAAAATAGGCATGGTCGCATTCAGACTAAAAATTAAATTCTCCAACATAATAATTTATTCTCCTGTTTTATTAAGATGTAATTTAAAAACTATCAAAAGGGTAATAAATTCTGATGCCATAAATGAGCACCAGATACCGTTTAATCCCCATAAAATAGCCATTACTATTGCGCAGATAACAATTGCAATAACACCTCTTGTAATAGAAGCAACTGATGCATTTAGCGGTTGGTCTGTAGCAGAAAAGTACGTGACCATAACAAGATTTATACCGGCAAATATATAGCCTAAAAAGTAAAAACGTAAGGCATTGTGGGCATATTGTGCAAGAATTAAATTAGCCTCACTATTAAATATGGAAATAAAGGAATCTGTGAAAATCCATGCAAAGGAAATAATTATTATCTCAAATATAACTCCTGTAACTATTCCAAGTTTTAGTATATGATTGACCTCTTTATGCTGTCCTTTACCATAACAGTCACTTAAAAGTGGCTGCATTCCCTGGGAAAGACCATTAAATATAGCCATTGCGACCAAGGAAAAATTGGCCACTATACCATATGCTGCGACTCCAACATTACCGGCTATCCTCAAGATCAGGATATTAAATACTGTTGTTGTAATGGCCGAAGATATCTCACCTACAAAGGCAGATATTCCCAATTTGCAGCATGAGACAAAAAGACCGGGCGAAGGTATTGCAGGTCTGAATTTTATATTTGATTTTTTGCTAAAATAGTGACTGCAGCATATGAGTGATGAAATAGCAGGTGATATGGCAGTTGCAAGTGCTGCTCCTGCTATTCCCATTTTCATAGGAAACATAAATATATAATCAAATACAATATTAAACATACTTGCACCGATAGAGGCTATCATTGCAATGGTAGGTGCATTATCATTTCTTGCAAATGAGGTAAAAGTGTAATTAATCATAAAAAAAGGAGCAGCAATCAGGACTATACGTACATAATCTATTCCCAGATTTACGATTGAAGTGTCTCCACCCATAATAATAAGCCACAATTGTGGATTGACTATTCCAAGAATGATAAAGGGTATACTACATATAATCTGCCAGATTATTGCATTGGAAAAGTAATGATCTATTTCCTTTTCTCCACAGGATTTTTTAATAGCATATCTGATAGAAGAACCAATTCCTATCATTGAGCCTAAGGCAAATAGCAGACCATACAGTGGTAAAGCCAGATTGAGAACAGTTATACCATCTGTTCCTGCAGCCATTGAAATAAATAAAGTATCTGCAAGAATGTAAACAGATATCGCAATCATTCCTGATATATTTCTTGATACATATTTAAAAAATGTTTTATTCAAAGACATCTCTCCTAATATACATTTCACAATAGCATAGCACATATTCTTTTATGTCTCAACCCGAAAAGCAACACAAATTTATTGTAACTTTTAATGGTTACAATTTATTAAAATTTGATAAAATCGTTTCACTTATGTAAAGAGATTATGTACAATTAAGCAAAATAGTGCTAGAATACGTATAACTATCTTAGATAGTTGGATATATTCTGAAAAGATTCGGCAAATATTTATTCAAAAATCATTTCAGAATAAATAATTATGTATAAGGAGAATAAGATTAATGAACGAAAGAAAAGATATGGGTAAAATAACACGAAAAATACCTGTAATAATATTGGTAATTGTTGTGCTATATCTTGCCAGCTTAAGCTACTTTACCGTATCAGAAACAGAATCGGTAGTTGTTACTACTTTTGGTAAGGCAACACTTGTAAGTGAAAGAGGACTTCATTTCAAATTGCCAATCATCCAGAAGGCACACAGTGTTGACACAACTGTAAAAGGTATAAAAATCGGTTATGAACAGACCGATGACGGGCAGGCATATAGTATAGAAAATGAGTCAATAATGATCACATCTGACTACAACTTTATTGACTGTGATTTCTATATTTCATATCAGGTAACAGATCCAATAAAGTATTTATATAATTCAGATCAGCCTGATTTAATTGTAAAGAATATTTCAATGTCATGTATACGTTCAACCATTTCAGCATTTTCTGTTGATAATGCTATCACTACAGGTAAGGCAGAAATTCAGAGTATAGTCAAATCCATGATTATATCAGAGCTTGAGGATGAAGATATTGGAGTAACTTTGGTCGATGCAAGTATTCAGGACGTTGAGCCGCCTACAGATGAAATCATAGATGCTTTTACTGCTGTTGAAACAGCTAAACAGAGTAAGGAATCTGCAATCAATGAAGCTAATGCATATAGAAATGAAAAAATACCGGCTGCTGAAGCTGAGGCTGACCGTATTGTGCAGGAAGCAGAAGCTAAAAAGACAGCAAGAATTAATGAAGCAAATGGTCAGGTAGCCCGTTTTAATGAAGAATATAATGCGTATGTTACATATCCACTTATTACAAAACAGAGAATGTTCTTAGAAACTATGGAAGACGTGCTTCCGCAGTTAAAGATACTTATTGATAATGGAAATGGAGATGTTCTTAAATATTATCCATTAACAGATTTGCAGCTTAATAATAAATAATAGTAACATACAGAAATGAGGTACCCATGAAGAAAGCAAAATATATTATATGTGTAGTCGTTATTTTATTAGCGATTATTGGTATTAATGAAACAGCCTATACAACAAATGAAAATGAATATTCAGTTGTAAAACAGTTTGGAAAAATTGTTGCAACCAATAATTCGGCAGGGCTTAGATTTAAAGTGCCATTCATACAGACAGTTAATTATGTATCAAAGGCAACACAGATGTATGACCTTCCTGCATCAGAAGCTATTACAAGCGATAAAAAGACAATGATAGTTGATGCGTATGTTTTATGGGAAGTAACAGATGCAAAGCTTTATACATCTTCACTTAATGCAAATGCAACTACTGCTCAGGCAAGAATTGATGTTATTGTGTATAATGCGATTAAGACTACTATATCTTCCATGACTCAGGAAGAGCTTATTGCAAGCAGAGATACTGCTCTTGTTATAAATGCCAATAATGATACTCATGAAGATATCGAAATAAATGATATGGTAAGTGAAGAAGACAAAGCTGCCGAAGATGTAAAAGTAATAGTTATTTCAGACAGATTGCTTAATTGTGTTGGTAATCAGAGTGACCAATATGGTATAAAAATTAAAGATGTAAAAATTAAAGTATTAGACCTTCCTGATGAAAATAAAGCAGCTGTATATAACCGTATGATAACAGAACGTAACAATATTGCGGCGGCTTATAAGGCACAGGGTGAATCTGAAGCACAGATCATAAAAAATACTACAGATGCAGAAGTATCTGTAATGCTTTCAAAGGCAAAAGCTACAGCTGATGCAACGATTGCAGAAGGTGAAGCTGAGTATATGAAAATACTTGCAGACGCATATAATAACGAAGACAAGGCAGATTTTTATATTTTCAGCTTACAGCTTGATACTTTAAAGAATTCGGTTAATAAAGGTAATACTACGATAGTTCTCGATAAGAACAATCCTATTGCAAAAATTTTTGATGGTGTAAAGTAAATAAAAAAGTTGATGTCTTACGGCATCAACTTTTTTATTTACTATTTAACTTCTACATCACCAATATTTGAAGCTGCGATAATCTTTTTGTCACTATCTCCTGATATCTTGTATTTTTTTCCATGATTATCAGAGAATACTTCCACTTCTCCTATATCTGAACTTAAATCAAAAGAATAATTTTTTATATTACATGCAGATGATATATCAATATCTCCAACATCAGAGGTAGCATTTAATGAATTAAACGTAATATCTTTAAGCTCTATATTACCAACATTGTTATTTACATCAGTAATATCCGTTTGGCAATCCTCAAATTTTATATCTCCTACATCTGATTTTGTTGTAAGATTATCAATAGTACAATTACTGATTTTGCAGTCACCGGTATCTGAATCTATTGTCATTTTATTAGCTGTTAAGCCTGAAATTTCCAGATCACCTACATCAGATGCTATATCTAAAGTATCAATACTGATATTTTGAGGAATTGCAATATTGATTTCACAATTATTGAGTGCGCCCCAGTTTTTTCTGAATGCTGCTTTGTTTTGTGTAATCTCTATATTTCCATTTTTATATGTGTATTTGGGTTCAAGTCCTTCTGTACAGTTGTAATCAATAGAAAACTCTTTTCCTGAATAAATATTTATATCTGCTACAGAACAATCAATATTTACATTTTTAATGTCCTTTATATCAAAATCATCTGTAAACTCTCCACTTGTAATTTCACTTGAACTATTATTATAATGGAAGAATTTACTTGGTAATTTTATCAATTTTAAATTTACTATGCTTCCATAGACAATGCACACAACAGTGACTATTGTCAGTATACTAACTAATGATTTTTTCATACTAATCCCCATGCTTTCTTCAAATTTTCACCATACTAATCTCGCATAACTCTGCTTTGCAGAGTTACAAATAAATATGAAAAAGCTTTAGCTTTTTCCAGGTATGAAACATAGAACTTCTTCGCGAAAGAGCCTTTGCTCTGAGCGAAAAAGAATTTCTTTAAATTCTTTAGAAGTTCTTTTCATACTATTTTTCTTTATATATACTATTTATAAGGTTTTCAATAACTGCAGCTATTACAAAGACAATCCATGTAATGTGCCATTTGAAGGTTAAAAAGCTCCAGCATAAATAGATGCATGTTACGATATTCCAATATACAGACATTATTTCTCCGACGGTTTTGTTTGTATATTTATTTTTCTGTGAAGATACGAAGTTTGCTCCCATAGTTCCTCCCTTATTTAAGTTCAATATTTTATCATATGCGCCATCTCGTACACCTGCTGTTATGAATAAGAATACAGCAATACCAATCATTACAAACATTAATACAGGACCTATTGCAAAAGAACCTTTTCCATATGTAAAGCTGTCAATTATTATAATCGGTACTACACTTAAGATGCATAAGATTACACCTATTGTAATCATCATAGCTTTTATCATTCTAAAGCTTTCCTTTTGATTATGAACATATTCTGCTGTTGCAAAATCGATACAGTAAGCATTTTGTGATAAATGTTTCCATTTGCTCATTTCCATTCCATTAAATACAAATAATCCAACTGCAACTGCAATTGTAATGAACATAAAAACGATACCTGAAATTGCATCATCATTATAAAATTCACTTGTTATAATAGGTCCACATACACTTATAATGCATAATAAAACGCCAAGTCCTATCATATATCCTGAACGGATTGTATCTTTGATATATTTCTTTACTTCATCTGATTTTATTATATTATCATCTACAAGATTTGAATTATTGATAAAGCTTTTGATGCCTAAATCTTCTGCAAGTTCATCTAAGTTTCCAAATTCGGAAATAACAATTCCTACAGCTTCATTTTCGGTCTTACCTTCATTTAATAATTCCTGATACTTATCCTCCATAATCTGTCCAAGTTCATTTTTGGCTTTGATGACTTCAGATGTATTAGGTAATTGAGAAAACATTGTCTCAAGATAATTTTTTATTGTTTCCATTTATACCACTCCTTTTACTGTTTGTTCTTATTTGGTTAAATTTATTTTTGATAATATGCCGGTAAACTTATCTACTACTTCTTTGGTTAAGAACCACTCTTCACATTTTTCCTTGTAATACTGCCGTCCCAAATCAGTTATTCTGTAATAGGTTCTTCTTTTCCCATTGGCTGCATCCTGATCAGAAAATGATTCTATATATCCGTTTTTTTCCATTCGTGTAAATGCTGAGTAAAGAGTCGTTTCTTTGATGATATATTTTTCCTCTGATAAAGTCTTTATCTGCTTGGATATTTCATATCCGTATGATGGAGCATTCCATAGCATATATAAAATCATTATATCATTGTAGCCTCGAATTACATCGCTGCTTATAACTGCCATATATTACCTTTCCTCCTTCTTTAATTAATGTACTCCCAGAATGTTTTCATAGTTACTATATTACTACGTCTGACATACTATGTCTGCCGTACTATGATAGACGTTGCTATGACTATCGTTGCTACGTCTGTCGTAGTATTAATATATACCCTTAAAATAAAATTGTCAATATAAAAATAAAAAAAATTGGATGAATTTACATCCAATTTTTTACGTTATAGGAAATTGCGATAGTGTAAACTATTTATTCAAGAATTTGCTTTTGCAAATTCTTGGAATCGGATGCGCTGGCATCCGATTTTTTTATATCTGCAAAATCAGCTATCCCTGCTCCATTTTTGCCGTTTTTCTTGACTTCATACAGCATCGCATCAGCCTGATTAAATATTTCGTTATAAGTAATTTTTTCATTAGAATATATCGCACCAAGACTGATAGAAAGATGATAATTTATATCCTGATATATTATATCATTGTCCATTTCAGCCACTAACTGATTAAAATATGATTTGCTGTCTTCAAAAGATACACCGGACAGACATATAATAAATTCATCACCGCCATATCTTGCACATATGCTTTTTGAAGGCATGAGGTTTTGGATTGTAAGGGCAAGCTTCTTTAATGCGACATCCCCACCTGTATGTCCCAAAGTATCATTTACCTTTTTAAAATTGTCGAAGTCGAGAACAGCTACTGCAATCTGACTTTTTTCAGACCATTCATTAAGCAGACTGCTAAAGCTCTTTTTAAATCCATTTCTGTTATATAAACCGGTCAATGCATCCCTGTCTGCTTTCTCCTGAATAGAAAGCTTCTGCTCCATATCCTGCTGTACATTTATCAATTTACCAATATAATGAATTCCATTTGCTGAGTCATCATCGATTTTATAGGCAGTCAGTATATACCATTGTGATTTTCCGGATATATCACGAAGCTCAAAAGGCTCTGTTCTTAACTGATTTTCATTTTCTTCAGGATTTGAATATCTGAGTAATATATCAACTATTGGATTATTATTGGTATATTTCAAAAGATTTACATTTTCATCAAAGCCAAATTTATACTTGAATTTTTGGTCAAAATGAATTTTTTTACTTTCATAATAATACACAAATACATATTCATCTGTAAGCTGAGATAATATTTCAAATTTCTTAGTTTCAACAGCATGCTTTCTTGCACTTTTATATTTTTCATTTTTAAAATACAGAAATGAAATTATAAGTGCAAGAAATGTAAATACAATAATAGTCATGCATTGTATTGGATTACTTTCTATATACCTTGATAGCGTGATATTTTTGGTAGGTGGACTCATTATCTCTGTGAGCATTAACTGAATATTTTCATTATCCTGATTATACAGATATTTATTGCAAATAGTAATAAGTCGTGCATCAGCTGTTTTGGGATAAGCAAAACGCAAATTATGTCTTTGTGCCAAAGGCATTACAGTAATATGATTATAATTGCCATATTTGGTATAATATTCAGCACTATAGTAATTAGTAATACCAAATGTAGCAGTTTTGTTACTGATTGATTGAATCATCCCTTTGATATTTTTTTCTTCAGTATATTTATCTGTAAGTATAATATCCTTTTTGGAATCTTCCCCCTGCACTACAGCCTGAACTGTATAAGGCAGGTCATCGATAGCAATATCTTCAAGCTTTATTATTACATCAGAATATTCAATATATTCTTTAGAAAAATTGAATTTGTCAAGATACTCCTGTGAATATTCCAAACCTGCGGCCATATCGATTTCTTCAGCTTCCAATGCAAGCTGAAGCTCATAATTATTTCTATATGGAATATATCTAGCTTTTAGTCCTGACTCTGCTTCGATGGCTTTGCATAATTTAGCGGATAACCCTTCAAAGTCACCAATAAAAGAACCATTATTATATTTTGTATTAAACTGAAATGGAGCCATATCAGTCAGATATCCGACTTTTATTTCCTGTTTTTGGGCAATATATTTTCTTTCAATGGTCGACAACGTCATATTTTTTTTGGAGTTTTCCAAATTAGTCGGTTCAACTATTGTTTGTGTTTCGTTTTCGTCTATTATAATGCCTGAAATACTATCCCTTGTAAAAGTTGGCATGTCCTCAGGCCTTGCTTTTTCCCAGCGTTTATTCCAGTCAAGAGATATATCATCATAGGTTTCCTTTGAATATCCCTTTGCCGATTCAATAATTCTTTTTATCTGTAGGGTCGTATCAGGATTAAAAGCAGACCATAAAATATTTGCATAATAATAGTTTTTATCATGAAAGGTGTTATTCATCATGGCAATGGTATTTTCCATGTTTCCATATGATTTTGGAAATGGATCTGTTTTTACAATAGATACTCTCTCATCATCAATGGCATGTCCTGATTCATTAAGCATATAGTCAACATAGGCACGTGCAATTTTCTTGTTTTTACAATTTTTACTGATTGCATATGAGTAATCATTATATACTGTGATATACTGCACTCCATCAACCATATTAGGAAAAGGCATAAAACCTATTGAATCTTCATTTTTTGCAATATTTCTAAACAATCGCATTGCCCATGAACCCATTACCATACAGCCAAGCTCACCATTTGCAAGCATATAACATGCCTTATTCCAATCCATTGAAGTTATATTATCTTCGCAAAGTCTTTTAAGTACAATATCATATAAAAGTCTGTAGGCTTCATAGTGATTACTTCCCTCTAAAAATGGATCTTTTTCATAAATGAACTTGTTATTTTTGTAATCAGCATCCCCCGTCATTTCAAAATATGGAAATGCTGTCCAGTAAAACAAAGGCCATTCAGAAGCATAATTAGTACAAAAAGGGACTGCATTTGTCCTTTCTTTTATAAGCTCCAAATCATTTATAAACTCGTCCATGCTTTTAGGAAGCTCTACTATACCTGCCTTATAGAATACATCCTTATTATAAATAATACCTTCCAGATAAGCACTTGAAGGAAGCGCATACACAATATCTCCAAGCCTGCAGGTATTCTCCATGTAGTTGTATTGTTCGGATAATTCTTCGCACGTGCCAAAGGGCTCAAAGTATTGCTCATATTTATCAGAACCAATAAATCCCGGCATAAATAATACATCGCCATAATCATTTTCATCGATTTTTTGTCTTATGGTATTTTCATAATCCGGTAAATAGTTATAATTTACAGTAACCTTAGGATATCGCTGTTTAAAACCCTCAAGATATTTTTCCATAATGCTTATATCTACATTTGACATTATATCTATGCTTCCTGACAGCATATCTTCAGATGCATACACCTTATTACATTTAATTATATCCGGATCTAGTGAACAAGACAAAAATATGAATATCATCAGAAATATTATTCCTGATTTAAAATATAAATTCATATGCCTTAAAAATCTCATTTTTATATAAAACCTCTTGCTGCTATTCATAAACTATTATTCCAAGCCAAAATCAATTCATTGATTTTTGGTACATAAATTGCGACTGCAAAGAACTTGGCTTGGAACAATTATTATAAAACAATATTAATAATAAGAAGTGATACCGTTTGAATATCCTTGATATTATATCAAAATAAGGGATGTAAGTCTATATAAACAAGGACTTTTACTGATACATAAAAATCGGATGCGCAGGCATCCGATTTTTTTACGTATTATAATATTCTATTAGTTTTCGGAAATCTTAAATTCCTGTACCAGATTTTGAAGCTTGCTGGTGTTGTTTTGATTGGTTTTTAATATTTCATTCAGTACACTGGCAGTAGTATTTGTATTTTCATTTTTGGATACAATATCCTCTACCGCGACTTCATTATCTTTTGAAGCTAATCTGATTGAATTAACCTGATCATTAATATCCTTCATCTCCGTTGAAAACTGTTGCATATCATTTTGAATTGCATTCATAATATCTTTAATACTTTCTACAGCTATGTTATATTCTTCAGATGATTTAGTGATTTCTTCAAAACGGTTAGCAACATCATTTTCCAAAAATCCAATTATCTCATCAAAACACTTTTGAACTGCTCCAATACTTGCATTAGTCTCATTGCAAATTTCCTGAATATTGGTTGCAGTATCAGAAGAGCTGTCTGCAAGCTTTGAAATTTCACTTGCAACTACTGCAAATCCTCTTCCTGCTTCTCCGGCTCTGGCTGCCTCAATAGAGGCATTTAGAGATAAAAGATTGGTCTGGCGTGTAATATCCAAAATCTCATTTGCCATATTATTTATTTGTGACAATGCTTCAAGATCAGACATTGCGGTTTCTACATTCTTTTGATTTTTTTCAATATTTCTGCGTGAGGCTTCCAAAGAATCTTTTACAATGTTTTTCATTTCAATAGAACTCTTACTAAGTTCAGCACTTTTATTATAACCTTGTTGTATACGTTGTTCTACATCATTCATCATACCAACAATGTGATTCATTCGGTCTTCCATTATCTTTATGGATTCATTTGTAGAAATAATACTTGCTGCCAGCTCCTGAGTAGTTGCAGCATTTTCGATAACATTATTCATTAAGCCGGAGGACTCTTCATTCATAGTATCTGAAGACTCCAGCAGTGAATCTGAAGACTGCTTTAATACATCCACAATCTGGGTGAAGCTTTTTCTTAAGGATTCAACTGCTGTAGCAATAACACCTATTTCATTTGTATGTCCAATGTAGGATGTGATTTCTTTGGACTGGCTTAAATCCAGATTTTGCAGCTTTTTAATGGACTTTTCAATTTTATTTAAGGGCTTTGTATTTATGCGAACAATAATCCAGGTCATGAACAGAATTAGAACATATGCAACAATGCAAATTAATCCTAAAATAATTTTATTCTCTTTGACTACTTCAAAAACTACACTTTCCTTAGCAGTTATAATAATGGCCCAACCCCTGTTTGACAGATATGTATACATACCAATACATGAATTATTTTCTTCATCCTTGAATGTAAATGAATCATATTTTTGTTCAGGATTTTTTTCTATCATTTCAATAACCTGTAATAGCATGGGGTTTTCTATTGCTTTTCCTGCAAGAGAAAAGTCTTTGTCAAAAATGTGCAATCCTGTTTTTATATTAATCATATATGAATCGGTTTTTCCATCATTTGTTAACTCTGATAATTTCTCATGGAGAGCATCTGCATAAACACCGCCACCGGCATATCCTATAGGCTTACCGGTATCCAGGTTATATATTATTTTGTACATGGAGGTAATCAGCTTTCCACTGGCAGGTGACACAATAATACCTGCATTATAAAATTCATTTGTTAAAAGCTCATCTTGTAATTGTTTAAGAGATTCTCCTTCACGCATAGTAACATCAATCAAATCAGGATTTTGGTGTACCTTCACTGTTGAATCCCAGTCACATATGTAAATACCTTCCCATTGATCAAGAAATTCAAAATAACTGTCAGTAAGGTTTTGTGCTTCATTTTTTAAAGGCTTACTTTTTTTAGAATCCAGATACTTTGCAAGCGTGGGTGTCTGAGCATAGGCACTAAGCAGATTTTCATTTTGAATAACATACTCTTCTATTATTTTTCCCTGTCCCTCTAAGGAAGTTTTCATGTTTTCCAGTTCACTTTCTTTCATTGCTGCTGACATATTGTTATTTGCTGTAATATATAAAAATGTAATTCCGGCAAATGCAATAATTGCAACAGCTGAAGTAATGATGGAACGCAATTTCATTTTTTTAAACATAGTACCCCTCCTGTATTCTTAAATCTATTTTAAAGTATACAAAATATTATGCACTTTTTCAAGCAATATTAGTACAATTGCATAAATTAACACTTATTAGCTATTAGTAATGTAAATTAATCTGTTAATTAATGAATAAATTAGGCAAAAAATCGGATGCCGGCGCATCCGATTACACACTACACTATCGCAATTTCCTATAACATAAAATGATAGCTGGGCAAAGTATTTCATCTTCCCAGCTATTAGTTATTAGTTATATGCCCTTGTTCTTTTACGATATGTAGTAGGAGAACATCCTTTCATTGCTATAAATTTGTTTACAAAATAATCAGCATCGTTATAGCCTACTGTTTCCGCAATTTCATATACCATATCATCAGTTTTTATCAAAAGCTCTGAAGCCTTATCAATTCTGCATTTATTAAGATATTCTCTAAATGATATACCATAAGCTTTTCTGAAAATCTGTCCAAGATAGGCACTGTTTATATAGAATTTCTGTCCCATCTCTTTGAGAGATATATTCTGGCTGTAATTTGATTTCACATAGTTCTCAATCTGTACTACAACTTTCTGAGAATTATTGCTTCTTAAATGGCAAAGGTAATCCGCAAAATCAACAACTGTTTTCTCAAAAAGTTCTCTTTTACTGTTTTCACTTTCGTCATTTATTGAATTTTTACGGATTCTCTGAATAATCTCATACTGATTAACTGTATTATCCTGCTCCATAGCCATATATGCCAGCTGCATTAATAGATAGTCCATATTCATACGGATAAATTCAGCATCCATATCCTCCACAAATAATTCATCATAGATTGCCCATACAGAATCATGTATTTTAATTTTGTCGTTTTCAATTACACCCTCTAAAAGCTTATCAACAGTACTTTTTGATACTATTATAGATTTCATACTAATACCCCATACCTTTCTTCAAATTCTGCAAACTACATATATTTAATAAATTCTATAATTTCCACTTAAAGCAAGGAAAGCAAAGAAATATAAGCAGTTATCGTAATATCTCCATTTTCCTCTTCTCATTGGCTGATTCCAGAAGCTGCCAATCCATTCCATCTTGTTCTCACTTTTTGAAGCAAGTGAAGCCTGAGCTACTGTTGCGCCTATAGCAACCGGATGCAATGCCTGACTGTCTACAACTGTACCATCAATTTCAAAGATATGATAAGCTCCATTTCTCTTATATGGTAATAAGAAGTCCTGTATCTTTGTAGTTGCAGCACACTGTCCTTCATCTGTTCCAAACCATTCATAGTCAAGACCGATATTTGCAACAGTTCTATAAGAGTCACTGAAGAACCAGTCATGTCTGTCAGTTGTCCAAGGCAGAGGACGACTCATCGGTGTACCATCAAATTCTGCATATTCTGCCGAAAAACCGGTGTCAGGATGACATGCTTTTACGAGATATTCACGGCTCGCTTTTGCTGCTAATTTCCAAAATTCCCGGTCTTCTTCGTCTGCCCACTCTGCAAAAAGTTCATAAAAATGTGGCAAATGATAAGATGGATCTGTGAAATCAATACCTGGAACAAACAAAATCTGATGGTTTTCTCTGTTCCACATAGGCACACCTATTCTGCCGTTTTCGCCCTTATGTATGCAGGCTGACAATATTTTTTTAGCTTCCTGCGAATAATTAAAGATGCCTTCTCCATCTCCCCATCTGTGAGAAGCAAAGAATAAAGCCATTGCAAAGAATTCTTCTCCGTCAGGTGCCGGGCCATCTGCATTTTTTGTTCCATCTAGAGCACACGACCATGCAAAATATCCTTCATTAAAACCTGTTTCCATCCACATATAGGTTTTTGCCCATTTCCAGATACGGTCAAATTCCTCTTTCATATCAAGCTGGACACATATCATCATGCCATATGACATGCCCTCTGTTCTTGCATCAGTATTACCTGTATCCATTATATATGCCATATCATCACCAACAGGATAATAAACTCTTTCATCATCATTTCCATAAAAATAATATTTTTTGATCTCATTAAGACGCTGTTCTACAGCTTCATCTGAAATTCCCAAATCTTTAAAATAGTTTTTATATTTTTTGTTCTTGTAATCTATCATTTCAAATTTTCCTCATATAATAAAAATATTGTGTGTCCTGTAATTTTTAACTTATTTATTTTTGTGTACCACATTTTTTCGTGATTTTTTTATTGTATACATCATCTCATCTGCCCTGCTTATGTAATAATCTATGTCATATCCGGGATTTTTGGGATCTGTAATAATATATCCTATACTTGCCGATAATGTTGCAGGTAATTGATTGGTTTTATTGTAATCTGATATTTTATTTTCTATTTTTTCTTTTATTAATTCAGCTTCTTTGTCAGATTCACAAGTTCCCATCATCAAAAATTCATCTCCACCGTATCTTATACAAAAACAGGTATCATTTAATCTTGAATCATTGATTATTTCAGAAAGCTTTTTTATTGCCATATCACCTGCATCATGACCATAGGTATCATTAAGTTTCTTGAGACAGTCCATATCTGCAAATAGGAAAAGCGTCTTTTTATTATTGCTAAAATTTTCCTTAAGCAATGGTTCACCAATACTTTTTAATGCAAATCTGTTATATATTCCTGTCATGGCATCCCTGACATACATATTGTTAAGCTTATGGTTAAGTTCACGAATGCGGTTATTTTGTTTAATATTTTCCAATGCACTATTTAAAACACTTACATAATAGAACATATCTCCATTATTTACGACAGTACTGTCATATTCAAATATGCAATATCCCATTGTATTGCCATTTAAATGCATTGGCATAATGGCAAATACATGATTATTATGGTCAGGGTCTTCGGATTTAGAACCAAAACCATAAGGTATAATCTGCTTTGTATCTACATATGTGCTCGGACTGTAATCACCACTTGTCTTTTCAAACAGAATCTGCATTCTTTCTGTATAACCATTTTCATTTGGTTTTAAATTATACGAAGGACTGTCTTCCTCAGCAAATTCATTTTCATTAGTAAGAATACAAAAATCTTCTACCTTCAATGTAAAAAGCTCACGGTATAAAGCACTTTTGAGTTCTTCCATGTTATGGCATATCATCAGATTTTTCTGAAAATAATTTACCTTCCACCTTGAATGCATTATACTTCTGTTTTTATGTGAGCGTTCCCTTAAAATTTCTGCATAATCATCAAGATTTGACATACATCCACAGCTTCCGTTTACACACAGCTTATGTTTTGTATAGGTCGCATGCGGATATTCTTTGCCATCTATTAAACCTAACAATTCTTCAAGACTGTTTTGTCCTAATTCAATAGTACTTCTGCCAACACTTGTTATTCCCGGAAAGTATTCTCTACCTAAACTGCTGTTATCAAATCCTGTAATAATAAGGTCATCAGGTACTTTGTAACCATGCTCTGTCAACATATCTGCATATCCAAGCGCAGTATCATCGTTTGCACATACAACTGCATCAGGAATCTCAATGCCGGATTCTTTGAAATAATGGTATGCTTTAATTCCACTGTCATAAGTAAAATAATAATCCTTCATGCGCTTTTCTTCAGGAATAATACCATGATTAGTCAAGGCATCAATAAAAGCTCTTTTACGCTCTTTATTTTCGGGATGTTCAGTTGGTCCACCAATGTAATTCAAGGTTTTGCATCCATGTTTTTCTATGAGATGTTCTACAAGCTCATACATTGCCTTGTAATTATCAGTTCCAACAAAATGGAGCTCTTCTATATCCTGCTCAATGCTTATGCATGGAATTTCATTTTTTATTATCTTTTCAATAATATGATTAAGTCTGTTTAGTGAATGTGCATTATTTGACAGAATCAGTACACCATCAAACAACTCAATTTGTGGAAGGTCAAATATATTGTATTCACATTCATTAAATTTTTCATCACCCTCAAATCCACCATAGTTGTTAAAAATATATACGTCTGTATTTGTTTCATCTGCCTTTTGCTTTATTCCTGAAAGAACTCTGCCTACATGTTCATCATTCCATGTGGTGGAAAATACTATAATTCTTCTCTTCATACACATTACCCCTTAGTCTGCATAAAAATATTCAGACCCCTAAATTTAAACATAAAATATTAAGTGGAATAATATCTTACATTTGTTAAGCTTATTATGATGTATATTTATTATTTGTGCTTATCAATTTGTGCTTTTAACATGTCATATTTTGCTATGTTTTTTACATATATTTTTTAGTTTTTAGGGTTTTTTCTTATTAATAATGTTAATAATGCTATAAAGTATAAAAAAATACAGTGATAACTATTGCAGTTGAATAAAAAAAAGTGAACATAACAATATGTGACATTTGCATAATTATAAAAATTAAGCAATATTTGCTAAGCATTTGTTCTTAATTGATAAGTAAAAAGTAATAAACAATTGTATTATTTTTTAGTGTCCTGTAACTGAAAAAATATAAATGATTAATTGAGTCATTAATGGCTTACGTTAGGAGAGGTAATATGAAAAAGAGACTATTTTTATTGACACTTGTGACAGCTATTACTACCAGCCTGATGTCCGGATGCAACAAAACAACAAGTACGCCAACATTTGTTGATGTAGTTCCGGCAGCTGATACACTTCCATTTTATAAGGATTGCGGAACTCTTGAAGAAATAACTTACAAAACCAAAGATTATTTCGGTGATGGTTCTGAAATAGAAAAGCCTGCCTTTGTTTATCTTCCAAGTGGATACGATACAAATAAGAAGTATAATGTATTATATCTAATGCATGGAATTGGCGGAAATGAACGCGAATGGGGCATGTGTGACAATAATTCAAAGATAAAGGCTATTATGGATCATCTGATTCAGGATAAGAAGATAGAACCATTTATTGTAGTAGTTCCTAATGGACGTTCAAGCAAGGATTTTGCAGATACAAATTCTGATTATAATTCATTTTATCTGTTTGGACAGGAGCTTAGAAATGATTTAATACCATATATTGAGTCTAAATATTCAACCTATGGTGAATATGATGAGAACGGATATGATCTTACAAAAGCTCGCGAACATAGAGCAATGGCAGGTCTTTCCATGGGTGGTATGCAGACAACAAACATTGGATTGTGTGAGTGTCTTGATATAATCAGTTATTTCGGAGCATTCTCGGCAGCTCCAACTACTTATGAAGCTAATAAAATTGCAAAAGAACTGGAGAAGTTTGACGACTATGATATCAACTATTATTATGGTGTCTGCGGACTTCAGGACGGAATAGCATATGCAAGTTCTTCAGCTGCTGTAAATAATCTCACTGAATACAGTGATAAGATTACTGATGAAAAGAACTTCCATTGGCAGACCTTAGATGGTGGACATGACTTTAATATATGGAATCTTGGATTCTATAATTTTGTAAACTTAGTATTCAAATAATATGTATCTGTTCAGAGTCGGGCAGATTTATCTATAATATAAAGAAAAGGATATCGATATATGATATCCTTTTCTTTACATAAAGTTTAATATTAATTTTCGTATCTGAAATCTGAAAATTTTGCTATTCCCCCCATTTCTTTAGTTGCATAGGAAACAAGACCTATTCTGCAGCCACAAAAATGCTTTAAGCTGAATGAAAGCTTCTTTGTAATACCAAGCTTATGCCACTCTCTGTCAGAAGCAGTTTTATAATAAAAGCAGGCTTCATCTGTCATATTCTCAAAGTCAGCTGATATTTTAAAATTAACTTTTGTATCAGTTATCTCAATTGATTCATGTACCTGTTCATAGGCATCATTATCTTTATCAATGTTTTCAAGCATTACTAAGCTATATTTATTATCTTCTTTTTTCAACGCAATAAATCCATAACTGTATTGAAGAATACATAATCCGGCATAATCTCCATTTTTCAGATTAGAAGCATCTACTGTAACCTCAGCACAACATTTAGGATAAGTCATTCTCTGTGTTATAATGTTTCTTGCCAAGGTAAGTCGGTTACATATTTTCTGATTTTTTACTATCCATTCTCCATTACAGGTATCAAGCTCAAATGAACCGGTATCAGGCTCATGATTAAACTGCCACATACTCTTTAATCCAAAGCTGTCATAAGCCTTTTTGTTATTATCAATATCTTCCTGTTTATATTTAAAATTATCACTTCCAATTAAAGGGATTAAATCTTTTGAATTATCCGGTGTACTTTCGATTCTAAAACCTTTTGGCATAGCCATATTGTTGCCAAATACCGGAAAATCATTTTCCCATGTGACAGGTACTATTATTGGAATACGTCCAACAGCACCACTGTCCTGAAACATAACTGAATACCATTTGCCATCAGGTGTGTCTACTATTCCGCCCTGGGCTATACCCTGTCCACAGTATCCCATATCATCATTAAATACGTCTTTTCCAATAAATTCTCCATCGATAGATTTTGACATAAAGCAAGCCTCAACACGTCTCCATTTGTCAGCAAGTGAATGTATGAAAAATACATAATAATTTCCATTTATTTTGTAAAAATGAGCACCCTCATATCCAAGCATAGGATTATCTTTATCACTGACTATCAGACGATTTATTCCACCTTCTTTTGGGGCGGTTAAATCACTGTTCAATTCTGTCAGATAAATATTCTTATTACCATAAACAATATAAACTCTGTCATCATCATCAAACAATAAGGAACAGTCATGATAAAAACCCTCAATTGTACTCTTTTTCCACGTACCATATATATCGGATGCAGTATAAAGATAGGTTTTGTGTGTATCATTGGCAACAAAACAGATATAAAATAACCCCTTATGATATCTTAAGGAAGCTGCCCACATTCCTTTTCCATATATACCTTCATCATCGGTAAGAGTCTGCCCTTTTGTACTGTCCAATTTGTCATATACATAGGTGGCATGCTCCCAGTTTACAAGATCATTTGATCTTAATATCTCGCAGCCAGGCATAAAATGCATGGTTGTACTTACCATATAATAAGTGTTATCTACCCTGATTATATCCGGATCAGGATAATCTAAGTTAATCATTTGATTAATCATAAAAACCTCCATTGAAGAAAAAATTCCGAAAATGCCTAAAATGAGTAGAAGAATTTTCTTCTACTCATTTATCTGTTTTTTCTATTATAAAATTGTTTCAGTAAAACTTCTAATCAATTACTGCCCTATATTCTCCAATGATTGCTATGTATTGACTGCTAAAATGCCATAAGCTCCTCCATAACCTGCTTAACAGTTGATATCTGTGTGATTCTTCCGGTATTAGAACCGCAAAATACCAGACCATTATCAATATCACCTTTTACGGCCTTAATAAGAGCATCAGTTATACAGTAAGGTATTTCTGCCGGCTTACATTTTGCAAGACAGCCATAACATTTTTCTACTTTACATGCTGACTGTTCAACTTTTTCAATAAATTTATTTCGAAGAGCACGTCCGGGCATTCCTACAGGACTCTTTATTATCTGTATATTTTCTTTTGTTGCATCGATGTATGCCTGTTTGTATCTTATATCAGCATCACATTCCCGGGTTGCAACGAAACGGCTTGCAACCTGTACTCCATCAGCACCAAGCTCTAATGCATGTTTTACATCCTTGCTGTCAAAAATGCCACCGGCAACAATTACAGGTATATGCTTATCATACTTTTTCTCCTGCGCACGCACTCTTTTTATTATCTTTACTATTTCATCATCAAAGTTTTCTTCATCAGACAGAAATTTTGCTACCTGATCGGCACTAAAACCAAGATGACCGCCTGCTTTAGGTCCTTCAATAACTACAAAGTCAGCAGTTTTATTATACTTTTTTTCCCACATTTTAAATAATATAGAGACTGCTTTTTCAGAAGAAACAATTGGTGCAAACTTTGAATCAGTACCTTCAACAAGTTCAGGAAGATCAGTAGGCAGACCTGCACCACATATTATTACATCAGCACCTGCTTTTGCAGCTGTACGAACATGCTCAGCATAATCCTTTAATGCAGTCATAACATTAACTCCGACAAGTCCTCCATTTGCCTGCTCTAATGCTTTCTTAACATGCTTTTCTATTGCTCTTTTATTTGCTTCTTTTGTATTAGTTTTAAAGTCAGGCTCATCATATCCGATCTGGGCTGTTGAAATAATTCCAATACCACCATTTGCAGCTACTGCTCCTGCAAGACTGCTAAGGCTTACGCCTACTCCCATTCCACCCTGTATAACAGGTACTTTTGCTATCTTATCTCCAATATGTAATTCCTTCATTTTATAATAACCATACCTTTCTCATGACCTGTATGCCTTGTGATTTAACAACATGGCATTCCCCTCTTCATCATATAAATATGCTATACCATATATATCTGTATAATTTATAACATTATAAAGTGTATTTGTCAATAAGATGTAGTATTCGATACTACATCTTAAACAATATGGTTATTTATGAGAATTATATGCTGCTTTATAACAAAAAATCTATATTTTCCTGATATCCTGCCATTCCATATTTTTGAATTGCATTTGCAGCCGGTATTAAATTTTTATCTGTTATTTTATTTAATATTTTCATTCTTTTTTTGGAAATTGTTTTATTTGATTTACACTTGTAATAATCGTCCTGCGTCATATGCCAGTATATGAATTTACCATCATAAAATTGTGAGAGCTTTTGTGCTATTAATATTCCCTCAGGGTCAAAATCACCTGAATAATATATGGAAATTCCCGATTTTGCAAGTAATTCAAGTACAATAAGTCCTGCAAGTCTTGGCTGACCATTCATGCACATGCATGATTTTTCTTTGCATATCATAGCAAATACTGAAGGATTTTCAACAATGTAGATTGTATTATCAATACATTCTATCCTATCTAAATCCGCTATTACATTTAATGGCAATTGTACAATATTTTTTTCTTTATAAAAGCCCTCTATTCCTTGATGTATATTTCCATCTGTCTTAATGCCATGAACATTGTACAGCATTGTATAATTTGAAATATCATCTATCATTATTCCTGCAAGAAGGTAACTTTTCTTTCTCCTATATGCAGGAAATATTTCTGAAGCTTCAATATTTATATGTCTATACTTCAAATCAATTTGTATTACACGATAGAGAATATTTCCTTTTGTTGTGCCCTGGTCAAATGCATGAGGATTTCCTGTCAACCTGGTTGCAAATACTGCAAGATACATCTTATCCTTATTCAGATATGGCAAAGCATTGTATATTTCTGCACAAAGCCATAACATGTGTTTCCATGCAATGAGATCCTCCGATAAATTTTTTACAATATTCTCAAATTCTTCAAGAAATCGTACAGCAGGAGTTTCCTTAAAATCATCATAAAAATCAAATTCTATTGATTTTATATTATTTTCTTTTAGTGTCCTGGATTCTGATTTTGCAATTAAGGGTGTATCAAAATACTCTGTTAAAATTTCATATGGTGTTATATTGGCATATTTGCTATTTGCAAGAGCCTTTACAAATTTTTCAGCGGAAATTGTAACACTTTTTTTACCGTGATAGTTTAACCCAAAGAAACCTTCAAGTTCGTCTATATCTTCAAATGACAGGTTATTTAATACTACCTTTCCTGAAAAGTGACCATACGATTCATATTTGTTTCGAAATCCTGTAAACAGTCTTTTCCAAATACCTCCCTGCTTAAAAAAATCAAGACAATCCTGCTTTTGCTGCTCATGATTTTGACATCTGCTCAATTTCCATTCCTCTTTGTTCTACGTTTTCTTCATCCTCTAAAAGCTCCTTACTGTGACCATTCCACAAATATGGCATCACTGTAACAAACTTTGCATTTTCAGGACGAATAAGCTGGTAAATAGCTAATGCATCCAATGTATCACAATCCCCCCATAATACCTGCGAATTGATAATAAAATCAAATTCAAATTGTGTCATAAGTCTGAACATATCTCTTATATTTCTGTTATCAACACCGGCAAATGCTTCGTCCAACGATATAAGTCTTGGTGCATCCTCTCTACCACCCTGATATTTTGCCACTACTGCTGAAAATAAAGGTACATACATAGACATGGCTTTTTCACCGCCACTAAATGTTCCAAATACACTATTTGTCAATTCTTTCTGGCGTTCACCGGTTTTTTGTGAAAATAACTGAAATTCAAACCATTTTCTGTAATCGAGTGTTTCCTTCATAATTTGATAAAAGGATATCATACCGGCACTATCGCGTGCGTTTCGCCTTGCCTCGTCTACCTTTGACCGGAAATGAGAAGATAACCTTGCAGCTTCTTCTTCTCCCATAAGTCTATAATCCTTCTTTAACAATTCCACCAATTCCTGAGTATCAAGCTGATCCTCTTTCTCAGCGGTTTTGCTTCTCCACCTGAGATTTAATTTTAGTCCGCTTGATGTATCCATACCATTCATAAGGCTGTTCATTTTCTGAACCCACATATTTGATGCGTTAATTTTTCCTCTTATCTTACGGCTTACCGTATTGGCAAGAATATCTTCAAAAAGCTCTCTGTCTCCAACTTTTATAAGATTTTCCAGTTCAATGATATCCTGCTCAAGATGCTTCATAAGACTTGAAAAGGATACCTTGACACCCTGATATCTTGCGCTGATATCAAGACGTCTTGAACTATATCCATGTACAATTTCATTATTATCAGTTTCTCCAAATAATTCATTTTGTGTAAGCTGATAATCAGCCAAAAAGCCCTTATTTTCAAAATATACCTGATTGAGATTTCTTACTATTGTATCTTTGTCTGTATTTTTTACATCTGTTATCAGATAGTCGTACATATTTTGCGGCTCATCATTTAGCTCTTGTGGCTTTTCTACATATTCCAGGTTCTTTTCCTGTTCATAGCACCTTAAATAAAAATCTGATTCAGCACTATATTTTTCTATACTCGTTTTATTCAGTGCCATTTTTGAATCAATATTTTTAGATTCATCTTCCATCTGAGTTTTTGAAGTCACACATTTTTCAAGTCTTTCAGGATAAGAATTTAGCCATTCAATGCATTTAACAAGTCTTTCCCTGATAGCTTCATAATCTGTCAATGCAAGCTGTTCAAGTATGGATTCCTTTTCTTCAGTCTTTCTTCTGACTTGCTTTTCATTCTCTCTGATATCATATCTAATCTGCTCCATATCAATATCAAGGTCTTCCAGATGCTCTTTGCGCTCCTTTAAATATCCGGCACTTCGAATAAATAATTCATGACAGGATTTTAGCTTAACAAGATTCTTATCATAATCTTCTGAAGCACTTTTTGCATTTTTAAAAACTTCATAAGAGCAGTTCAAATATAATCGTTCTGAAATTTTTATGGCATTTTTCTTTTTCTCTTTTAGTTCTTCCATAAAAGAAGTAATTTGCTCATTGAGTTTAATATTTTCAGAATTTAACAACTCATGTTTTCTTTCCTGTTCTAAGAGTAGTTTCAAAGCCTCTCGCATGTCTATGTCATTTGGAAGTGTGTCATATTCGTCTTTTAAAATATCCTTTTTCTTTAACAATTGTTCGCTTTCATATTCTGCATGTGCAATTTTTTCTTCAATTTCCGTAATCAGCTTCTTACATTCTTCTATTTTTGCAAGGCGATTACGTTCTCTGGCTTTTGTACCTATAAATCCAGCCTTATATTCGCCTGTAATTGTTCCTGTAAGAACTCCCATCTGATACGAACCATTGGCAGATATTGATATATTCCCGTCTCCATTATAGGATATATTGCTTAAAATACTTGTCAGTCTGTGATTTGAAAAGATATCGTTAACTTCTTCATTAAACTCTAAAATATCCAGCAAACTCTTTTCAGCTGATGATTTTCCTGCAAAAAGATAGTGATCCTCACATCCCTTTACCAGTTCAATTACCTGATTTTTGTACTGTTCATCAACTACTATCGCATCAAGAATTCCCATCTTAAGAAGTGCCTCCTCAAGATGGTTACATGTGTTTTCATCCAAATCTGTTCCAAATTCAATTAATTTGTAAAATTCCTGATATGGAATCCCTGCATCATCTAATCTGTTACGATTCTTTATCACAGCATCCGATCTGTAAGGCTGGGGTTCTTTTTTATTCTCCCACTCATCTAATTCTGATTTCATTTTTGCAAGATCTTCTTTAGCACAATCAATATCTATTAGCTTTGCATTTATAAGAGTTTCAAGCTGGGATTTCTTCTCAATCCACTTATCTGCTACTTTTTGACGAACTATTGCAAAATCAGATTTACTGTCATAATTATCTGCAAATGTACTTAATTCTGTAAGCAGATTTTTTTCAAGCTTCAATTCAATATTTTTTTCATTCCATTTATACAAAGCTTCCTTCCACTCATTTTCTACCTGAACAAGCAAAGCTTCAAGCTCTGAGATTTTTCTTTGTATAGAATCCAATTCACGTATCTTCTGGTCTCTTTTTTGAATGAGTTCATTCTTTTGTATATCCAGTATGTGCAATTCTCCCAACAGTTTTTCTCCGTCACATATATCGGTATATGTTTTTTCAAACTGCTGTCTATGAAGTTCAAAATTGTAACTGCTTTCTATATTTTCACAGAGTTCATCTTTCATAAAAGGAAATTCCTGAAATGCCATCTGTTCGGCATCATCCTGCATATCACAGAGTACAGCTTCAATTTCTTTCTCTTTTTCGTACTTTCTGACTTCCTCATCCTTTATCTGGTTCTCGACGTCACGATATTGTTCTTCTTTTGATTCCAAAAATAATTTCTTTTCTTTTAATATATTATTATGAAACTCTATCTCTCCTGAAAGCTGGGACTCTCTTGTCTTTAAAGCTACCGCATCACTTTTGTTTAGTGATTCTTTTTCTTTCTCCAGAGTTTCCTTTTTTTCATTAATATGCTGTATCTCCAGTTCAAGCTCCTGAATCATGTCAGCACACTCTGCATACCTTTTATTATACGCTTCCTGATTGCTAATTGCCTCCTGCAGCTTTTTCTTAGACTGCAAATATCTGTCAGCCTTGTCACAAAGCAAAATTTTATTATATTTATTAAATACTTTGTTAATCTTTTCAGCAGCCTGCCTTGCTTCCTTACGCCCTTTAAGATTCATGTTCATGGTATCCATGTTTTCTATAGCTTCTGACATTGGACGCAGGTCTTCATCTGACAATGGTTGAAGAGAGTCACTAAGTATATCATTAATAACAGACGGTTTAAAATCCTTTGACAGTTTTGGAGTTCTAAGCTGTATTAATAAATCTACCATTTCCTTATATTCATCAATTGTTTCAAATCCGAATACCTGTCGATTTACATATTCCATATATTCTGCCTGTCGTTCAAATACCTGTCCTCCATCTGAAATTCTGTTCTCAAGCTCTTTTTTGGAAAGAGGTACTTTTTCCCCTATATTTTTGTAAAGGAAAAAATCTTTACCCATACGACGTCCATCTGTTAAACCAAAGTACCATTTATCAAGTGGTTTACCTTTTCTTGCACGAATACCCATTCCTATTGTTAAATATGTATTACTGTCTTTTCTTTTAAATTCCAGATACAGGTATCCTGTTCGTTCTTCTCTCTTATCATTTTCTTCAAGAAGATAGCTGCTCATCTTTCTATCCTTTGAGCCAAACGGATCAAGTCGTTCCGGATTCATATTTCCATCAAGTAAGAGAGGTACAACACTTTGCATTGTAACTGATTTTCCTGAACCATTTGAACCACGAAGTAACATACGACCTTTTACAAAAGAAAATTCCTGTTCGTCATAATACCAGAAATTAATAAGCCCTATTTTATTTGCCTGCCATCTACTATTCATTTGTATTTTCTCCTTTGAAATCCTCTGGATAATTTCCCTGTATTTTTCCGACCAGCGGACAAATCTTTATTTGCTGTGTATCATCGTTTTTTCTTATAAACATCAGATTTTCCATTTCATTTATTACATTTTTTATAAATTCTCCTTCCGGCATATCACGATACATCTTTGAAAATCCCAAACCATATTTAAGCTTTACATCCTTTATCAATGCCTCAAATACTATTCTGTCAACAGTACATGTTTCATCCTGTAAAATTTCCCAATCATTAGTTTCAATTTTTTTTCTTATCATGCCAAAACATAATAATAAAATATCTGCAAGGGAATTATTACCCGGAAAAGAATCTCCTATTTTGCAATCATCACCAAGTAAAAAATATGCACTTCCTCTATGGATATGTATATGACAGTCAAACATCTGCTCCAGTTCTTCTATAAGACGCCCACCATATTTTTTCAGATATTCAAAATCCTCATCAGAGCCATCGCCTCTATACATTGCAGGGGCAAACAGAAGTCTTTTGTAAACCCTGTGTCTTCTTGCAAATCCTCTATCTTCATCTACCTCAAACCATTCACTTTCTCTTAAGTCATTTGGATTTGAATATTCCATAATATCTTTTGAAAAATTTCTCATAAAATATTTTGATGTGCCTGTATTTGCGTATAGTACTTCTCCACCTTCATCATCCATAAAAATATCATCTTTGCCATCTGTTATCTTAAGCATCCCC
>JAFPAQ010000028.1 GCA_017424235.1 Lachnospiraceae bacterium
AAGAACACGATGAACCTCACCGTTTACACGAGTATTCTTTACACTGTTTTTTCTCATCTATCTTACCTCCATTCTATACCATGTACTATCTATTTTAAGCAATATTGAGCAAGCTTGATGCTTGCTCAATAAAAACTATCGTTACTGTTCACTCGTACCTAGTATAACCTGTGTACAGTAATAAACTATCTTGGTACCTCTACCATTATATATGCCTCTACAATATCGAGCTCCTGCATGCTATCAAAACCTTCAAATACAAGACCACACTCAAAACCAGATTTAACTTCTTTAACATCATCCTTAAATCTCTTAAGAGATGCCAGTTCACCTTCGTAAATCTGCTCACCTTCACGTGAGATTCTTACCTTGCAGCCTCTCTGGAACACACCATCAAGCACATATGAACCTGCAATGTTACCAACTGCTGAAGCCTTAAATATCTGTCTGACTTCTGCATGACCAATAACTTTTTCTTCAAATACAGGATCAAGCATACCCTTCATAGCAGCTTCGATATCCTCAATTGCCTGATAGATAACTTTATAAAGTCTTACATCAACGCCTTCACGCTCTGCAGTAGTCTTAGCCATAGCATCAGGTCTTACATTAAATCCAATAATTATTGCATTAGATGCTGACGCAAGAGTTACATCTGATTCATTAATTGCACCTACACCACCATGTATGCATTTAACAACAACTTCTTCATTAGAAAGCTTCATAAGACTCTGTTTAACAGCTTCTACACTACCCTGTACGTCTGCTTTAATAATGAGATTTAATTCCTTGAGGTTACCTGCCTGAATTTGTGAGAATAAATCATCAAGAGACATCTTAGCTTTAGTATCTTCAAGAAGCTTCTCTTTATTCTGTGCAACGAAAGTTTCTGCATAATATTTAGCTTCTTTATCATTATTATGAGCGATGAAGATTTCACCGGCATTTGGCACATCACCAAGTCCAAGGATTTCCACAGGAGTTGATGGTCCTGCTTCTTTAACTCTTCTTCCCTTATCATCGATCATAGCACGTACCTTACCACTTGCAGCACCTGCCGATACAAAATCTCCAACCTTTAATGTACCCTTCTGTACAAGAATTGTTGCTACTGAACCACGTCCCTTATCAAGCTCAGCCTCGATTACAAGACCTCTTGCCTTTCTGTTTGGATTAGCCTTTAATTCAAGCACTTCGGCTGTAAGAAGAATCATCTCAAGAAGATTTTCAATACCTTCTCCACTCTTTGCTGATACCGGAACAAATACTGTACTTCCACCCCAGTCTTCAGCAATAAGACCATATTCTGTAAGCTCCTGCTTAACTCTTTCGATATTTGCACCCGGCTTATCAATCTTATTTACAGCAACAATAATCTCAATTCCAGCTGCTTTAGCATGATTAATAGCTTCTACTGTCTGAGGCATAACACCATCGTCAGCTGCAACTACAAGGATAGCAATATCTGTAGAATTTGCACCACGCATACGCATTGCAGTAAATGCTTCATGTCCCGGTGTATCAAGGAACGTGATTTTCTGGTCATTGATTGTAACTGTATATGCACCGATATGCTGTGTGATACCACCTGCTTCTTTGTCAGTGACATTTGTCTTTCTGATTGCATCCAGAAGAGAAGTTTTACCATGGTCTACGTGTCCCATTACGCAGATAACAGGAGGTCTTGAAACCATATCCTCAGGATTTTCTTCGGTTTCTTTTAAGAGTTCCTCAATTACATCTACCTTTACTTCCTGCTCACAGATAATATCATATTCAATAGCAATATTCTCTGCTGTTTCATAGCTGATTTCCTGATTTACAGTAACTATCTGTCCCTGCATAAAGAGCTTCTTTACAATTGCAGATGGCTGAATCTTCATCTTATCTGCAAGTTCTTTGATAGTAAGCTTCTCAGGTACAGTGATGACCTTAATCTGCTCTTCTACAACCTCAACCACCTTCTTTTCAGGCTTAATGAATTTACCAGGTTTATTCTTACCTTTGATATTCTTCATATCGCCATCTTCTTCATACATAAGATCCTTGCGGTTCTTTTTGTCCTTCTCCTGACTAATGCGACGCTTTTCTTCGTCTCTATGCTTTTCAGCCTCTTTAGCCGGTGCCTCCGGAACAAATCCACTGTTCTTATTATTCTGTTTGTTTCCAAAACCGCCTCTGTTATCACGTCCGCCAAACTTACCATTTCTGTCAGAATCTTTATCTTTATTAAAGCCTCTATCCTGTGACTTAAATCCATCACGATTATCACGGTTGTCACGACGCTGTCCATCTCTGTTATCACGATTGTCTCTGTTAAAGCTTCTCTGACCATCTCTTGTTTCGCGACGCTGTCCATCTCTGTTGTCACGATTGTCTTTGTTAAAGCTTCTCTGACCATCTCTTGTTTCGCGATTATCTCGGTTATCACGACGCTGTCCATCAAAATTTTTATTATTATCCTTCTTTACATACTCTTCTTTGCGAGTATCAGTATTATCCTTCTCAACAGCCGGTTTTGATTCAGCTGATACTTTTGTTTCCTGTGGCTGCTCTTTAACTACAATGTTTTCTTTACTTTCAACTACTGCATCAGCAACTACCTTTTCTTCAGTCTTTTCTGATACTACAGCTTCGTCTTTCTTTGTAACAGTCTCTTTTACCTGTTCCGGTTCAGCCTTTACCGGAGCTGCTGCTTTCTTTGGTTTCTTCTCACCAAGCACTGCATTTAATGCTTCCTGCACCTTCTCTGCAGCAGATTTTGCAGCATCTGCCTGTCTCACAGGAGTCTGTGGAGCTGCCTTCTTCTCTGTATGTGCAGCACTCTTTTCAGCATGATTGACCTTCTTAGGAATCTGACCATTTCCCTGCATTTTTGAATTTTGCGGATTACTTACAAAAATAATATTTTTCTTTTTCTTTACTGGTGCCTCTCCAGTCTTTGCAGACGTCTTAGTTTCTCCGGTTGTTACATTCTTATCTGTCGTCTTAGATGCCTGTTCAGACTTTTCAGGTTCCTTTAAAGATTTCTTTACTTCTTCTACCTGTCCGTCTTCTAATAAACTCATGTGGCTCTTTACCTCTATACCTTTATTTTTTAATATTGCCAGGATATCACTGCTTTTTACGCCCATCTCCTGAGCTAATTCATATACTTTAATTTTTGCCATTAACTTTCTAGCCTTTCAATTTCAGTTACAATTCTGCTTCTTTACCAAGATGCTTAGTCACCGATTTAGCAAAATTTTCATCAGTAATAGCAAGAGACGATCTCATAGCTTTACCGATTGCATGCCCCAGTTCATCTTTGGTTCCATAAAAATACAAGGGCACCTCATAAAATTTGCACATATTATAAAACATTTTCTTTGTATTATCTGAAGCATCTTCTGATACTATTACCAACCAGGCAGTCGCGCTTTTTACGCTTTTGTCTGTCGCAAATTCTCCACTTACTACTTTACCTGCCTTTGTTGCAAGTCCAAGCATTGAATACACTTTATCCAATATTTTCTATCTCCTTTGCCAGACTGTCATAGACCTCATTTGAAATAGCCATCTTAAAAGATCTTTCAAGTCCTTTACTTTTTCGTGCCTTGCTAAAACAATCAGGATTAGGACATATATATGCGCCTCTTCCATTCTTTCTTCCGGTAAAATCAAGCACAATTCCTTCATCTTCTGTTTTGAGAACTCTGATCATATCTTTCTTGCTTTTCATTTCTCCACAGCCTACGCACTGCCTTAATGGAATTTTTTTTGCCATTTATTCTTCAGTCTCCTCTACTGATTCTGAAACTTCGTCTGTATCTTCCTCAGAAAATTCAGTCTCATCTGTCTCATCATAATCTTCCTCGTAATAAACGTCGCCATCTTCATCATACATATAGTCTTCATAACGGAAACCTTCTGCGTCTTTAGCCTGGGTTTCTGATTTAATATCAATCTTATAACCTGTAAGTCTTGCAGCAAGCCTTGCGTTCTGACCTTCTTTACCAATTGCAAGTGACAACTGATAATCAGGCACTACTACCTTTGCAGTCTTTTCATCAGGATCTGCAAATACTGCTACAATCTTAGCCGGTGACAATGCATTCTGAATAAAGTTACCCGGATTCTCATCCCAGTTTACAATGTCAATTTTTTCATCATGTAATTCTTTTACAATCGCATTTACTCTTGCACCATTCATACCTACGCAGGCACCAACCGCATCAACATTAGGGTTATTTGTTCTTACAGCGATCTTTGTACGACTTCCTGCCTCACGTGCAATACTCATAATCTCAACTGTACCGTCTTTAATTTCAGTAACTTCAGCTTCAAAAAGTCTCTTTACAAGCTCCGGATGAGTACGGCTTACAAGGATTCTTGGTCCCTTTGGTGTATTCTTTACCTCAAGGATATATACCTTTATACGGTCTGTGGGATTAAACATCTCACCCTTTACCTGTTCAGCTTCATTTAATATCGCATCAGCTTTGCCAAGATTTATGCTGATATTCTTACCTGTATATCTTTGCACAATACCTGTAACAACATCTTTTTCTTTTTCAAAGAACTGGTTATATACCACACTTCTCTCTTCTTCGCGAATCTTTTGAAGTATTACATTCTTTGCATTCTGTGTAGCGATACGTCCAAATTCCTTTGACTTTATCTCTACATTAATTGTTCCACCAATAATAGATTTCTTATTTATCTGTACAGCATCATCTATGCAAATCTGTGTGACATCATCTTCTACCTCTTCCGGTGTTGCCACTATTTCTTTTGTAGCATATACCAGAAAATCACATGTCTCTCTGTCAATCTGCACTGTAATATTATCAGCTTTTCCAAAATGGTTTTTGCAAGCTGTAAGAAGAGAATTTTCAATTGCCTCAAAAAGAGTTTCCTTGCTTATCTCTTTCTCCTTCTCCAAAATATTAAGTGCCTCCAATAATTCCTTGTTCATTTTTCCTTTAACCTCCTGATTAGAAATCCAGAGTGAGTCTGATAATCGCAATATCAGACCTTGCAAAGATCATTTCATTTGTTCTTGCTTCTGAATCATCCTTTTTATTTTCATCTTCCACTTCTATAGTGATGGTATCCTTATCAAATCCTTTAAGTATACCGACAAATTCTTTTTGCTTAACAGTCTTTCCTTTATTGTTCTCAACTTCGAGAGGTTTGTATAATCTGACCTCTACTTCTTCGCCAATGCTCTTTGTAAGATGTCTGTCTTTTTTCAAGGTCCTTCCAAGTCCGGGACTTGACACCTCCAAAATATACGCATCAGGTATAAAATCCTCTTGATCAAGCTTTTCTGAGAAAGCACGACTTACGTTCTCACAATCTACAATATTGACGCCTTCCGGTTTATCAATATATGCTCTAAGATACCAGTCACTTCCTTCTTTAATATATTCAACATCATATATCTCACAATTATTGGCAGCAACTATAGGTTCTAAAATTGCTTCTGCACGCGATTCATAATTTTCTCTTTTCGCCATTCATTCACCTTTCCTCTCATAAGTTGATTTCAATAAACATCTACACTTATTACAACGTAAAAGAGTGAACTCGTAAGTCCACTCTTTCATCATCCTGCATTATTTTACTTAATTGTATTCTATCACTCTATTTTTCTTATTGCAATACCTTTATTATATTTTTATTAACTTTTTAAGGTTCATTGTAAGAAAAAAGTATATATTTATTAATAGAATATGCAAATTAACCAACATTATAACCTACAAAAACCAAGTTATTCACCAATCGATTAACATTCATTAAAAGGAAGCTGGTATATCTTTTCTTCATTACTTTCAATCTGTAATGTAGAACGTTCTTTAAGAGTATGATATGGTTTAAGCTTGACTATACTCTCATATGCCGGTCTTATTATCTTATCTACATTGATAAGCTCCTCCATTCTGTGTGCACTCCAGCCAACAATTCTTGCGATTGCAAAAATTGGAGTATACAACTCTAAAGGAATATCAAGCATACTATAAACAAATCCACTGTAGAAGTCCACATTTGCACTTACTCCCTTATATATCTTGCATTTTTCAGCAATGACCTCAGGAGCAAGTCTCTCTATCATTGAATAAAGTTCAAAGTCTTTATGTCTCTTCTTTTCTTCAGCAAGCTCTTCTACAAATCCCTTAAATACCTTTGCACGAGGATCTGAAATTGAATATACAGCATGACCCATGCCATATATAAGTCCGTTTCTGTCAAATACTTCTTTATTTAAAAGCTTATAGAGATAGTCCCTTACTTTTTCTTCATCTGTGGTATCATCAACATTGCGCTTCAAGTCTTCTATCATCTGTACAACTTTGATATTTGCACCACCATGCTTTGGACCTTTAAGAGATGATAACGCCGCTGCAATAACCGAATATGTGTCTGAACCTGAGCTAGTTACAACTCTTGTTGTAAATGTAGAGTTATTTCCTCCACCATGCTCCATATGCAGAACAAGTGCTGCATCAAGCACCTTTGCTTCTGTTGGTGTGTACTTCTTATCCGGTCTCAAAAGTCTTAAAAGATTCTCCGCCGTTGAAAGCTTTGGATCAGGTCTGTGAATATACAAGCTTTCATCACATTCATAATGATTATACGCATGATAACCATAAACTGAAAGCATTGGAAATACACTTATGAGCATAAGTGACTGTCTAAGTACATTATCAAGAGATAAATCCGAAACATTATCATCATATGATGCAAGTGTAAGTACACTCTTGGTAAGCGAATTCATGATATCACGGCTGGGAGCCTTCATTATTACATCGCGTACAAAATTAGTAGGCAAAGTCATACTATATGCAAGTATTTTTTTAAACTCCATCATCTCATCAACGGTAGGAAGCTTATCAAAAAGAAGAAGATATGCACATTCTTCAAAACCAAAACGATCCTCTGTCTGGAAGCCTTTTACAAGATCAAAAATATTGTATCCTCTATAAACTAACTGACCATCACAGGGAACACTCTTACCATCAATTACCTGCGAAGATTTTATCATTGAAATATTTGTAAGACCCGATAAAACTCCTTTACCATTTTTGTCACGCAGACCTCTTTTAACACCATAGGTATCAAACATCTCAGGACTAATCGCATTGTTATCTATGCACATTTTTGCATATTTATTCGTAAATTCCTTTATAGTTTCCTCACTCTTTATTCCCATTAATTATGACACCCTTTCATTAATATATTTTTTCATCATAACTATTCAGTTCCTTCATAGTTACAATTAATCGGGCAATGTTTAGTATTCAAAATTGCCCGATTTCTGCAAACACTACATTTTCTTACGGACTCAGCATTAAATGCTTCGTCCTGCCCTGAACAGTTACTTTTTATCAAACCTTTTATCAATGTCAGTAATTACCTGATAAATCAACTTATATCCACCTGACACATATATAAATTGACGCCAAATAGCGTCAACCAGCAAGAATATCCATTCGAAATATCCTGCTTGAATAACGCTAAACATTCGCAATTATCTATTCATAAATATTATATATCATATTTTTTTTCATAACAAGCACATAATTATTAATTTTTTTTAAACTTTTTATAGAATAACGGATTTTTATGGAAATTTTCAGCAAGATTAAAAAAAATCCCAAAACATGTCTTGTACAGGTTTTGGAACTTCCTCGGGTTGGGCTGTCTTAAACAGTCAACAGCTGATAGGGGAATCGAACCCCTGTTTTCGCCGTGAGAGGGCGACGTCTTAACCGCTTGACCAATCAGCCATATTTAATTTTGCTTTTATCCGGTGTATAAATACCGAACAGCTGATAGGGGAATCGAACCCCTGTTTTCGCCGTGAGAGGGCGACGTCTTAACCGCTTGACCAATCAGCCATATAGCTATCAGCAGTGCTGACAGCTATTTAAATATACATCATATTGAAATAAAATGCAAGCATTTTTTTATATTTTTTTGTTATAAAATTGTTACTGTACACAGGTTATATCCCGCGAGGTGTTTTCAGAATGAAAACCCGAGTTTTTTACGCGCCAAATTAAGCTTTTGCTTAATTTGTGTGCATAATTTGTTACAGTGCACACTATGTGTGTACTGTAACATAAAATTAATCCATCGCTTTTTTGAATGCCGCCATAAGCTCTTCATAAGTCTCATAAGCTGCTAATTCAGGATTATCTGCTTTAATCTGCTCTGTACTCTTGAAAAGGAATCCATCCTTGCTTGCCTTTATCATTGCAAGGTCATTGTGGCTGTCACCAGTTGCAACAGTCTCATATCCGATTGACTGCAAAGCCTTTACTGTTGTAAGCTTAGACTGTTCACAACGCATTTTAAATCCTGTTATTTCTCCATTTTCAGCTACTTCCAAAGAATTGCAGAAAATTGTAGGCATTCCTAACTTCTTCATAAGTGGTCCTGCAAACTGTTCAAAAGTATCACTAATAATAATAACCTGACACATTGAACGAAGCTCATCAAGAAATTCTTTTGCTCCCGGAATAGGATCGATTTTTGCAATAGTTTCCTGAATTTCCTTTAATCCAAGACCATGCTCTTTTAATATTCCAAGTCTCCATTTCATAAGCTTGTCATAATCCGGTTCATCACGGGTGGTTCTCTTGAGCTCAGGAATTCCACTTGCCTCAGCAAATGCAATCCAAATTTCAGGTACTAATACGCCTTCAAGGTCTAAACATGCAATATACATTATATTTTCCTCCATTGTAATACTATGTACTCTCAGAAATCCATCTAAAAAATATTCCGAGAGTACATTACTAATGTAATCCTAAATGACTACACTTTTATCTAACTTTTCAACAAGGTTGATTGTACCATATAGACATAATATTATCCACATAAAAATGAATAAAAATACATAACTATTTCGTTTTTTGAATAATTGTATTATTTTTTATATAACCTTACATTCTTTTTAATATGTTATCAATAATAGCTTTAGCCACATCATCCTTTGTCATTATCGGCAGATTAATACAGTCCTCGCGCGTAATGAGTGTTACTATATTTGTATCAGTTCCAAAACCTGCACCTGACTCCTTAAGGTTATTTGCAACTATCATATCAAGATTCTTTTTTATAAGCTTTTTATTGGAATTTTCTATCATATTCTGAGTTTCCATAGAAAATCCACATAAAAACTGTCCTTCTTTTTTGTTTTCGCCAAGAAAACCTAATATATCTGTTGTTCTTTCAAGTGCTATGCTCATGTCTCCATCTGCTTTTTTTATCTTATTATCAGCCACATTTGCAGGTCTGTAGTCTGCTACTGCTGCTGATTTAATGATAATATCCATGTCTTCATAATTTTCTTTTACAGCCTCAAACATTTCTGCTGCAGTTGTAATATCAATCACATTCATAAACATAGGTCGTGGCAGCTGTGTTTTTCCGGTTACAAGAGTAACCTGAGCACCTCTTCTCATACAATGTTTTGCAATTGCATATCCCATTTTACCGGTAGAATGATTTGTAATATACCTTACAGGGTCGATAGCCTCTCTTGTAGGTCCTGCGCTGATAAGAATCTTTTTGTCTGCAAGGTCTTTTTCATATAAAACTTCTTTTAAAATATATTCTAAGAGCACTTCTTCCGACGGAAGCTTACCCGCTCCTGTATCACCACAGGCAAGATATCCTGATGTCGGCTCAATAATTTCCATTCCAAATCTCTTAAGTTTATCGATATTATCCTGAACAATAGGATTTTCATACATATTAGTATTCATTGCAGGTGAAATGATTTTTTTACATCTGCATGCCATTACAGTTGTAGTGAGCATATCATCCGCAATTCCATTTGCAAGCTTTCCTATTACATTTGCAGACGCCGGAGCCACCAAAACCACATCTGCACTCTTTGCAATTGAAACATGCTCCACGCTATATTGAAAATTCCTGTCAAAGGTATCAATAAGACATTTGTTTCCCGTAAGCGTTTCAAAGGTAATCGGATTGATAAAATTTGTTGCATTCTGTGTCATTAACACAGTAATCTTTGCATCCATTTTTTTCAGCATGCTTGCAAGATTTGCAATCTTATAAGCAGCAATACTTCCAGTCACAGCCAATACAATATGTTTTCCTTTTAACATAATAAAACCTTGCCTTTCTAAAAATTCTCGTAACTATTCAGTACCTTCATATTTACGAGCACAAATCCATTTTGAAGATACGCCACACCTTGAAAACACATTATGTTTTCAAGGTTGGTGCTGAACAGTTACATTATTTTTACAATTCTCACACAATCCCATAAGAACAGAATTGGTACATTCTATAGTAAACTTGTGATGTTCGAATAAATGTTTCTTCAATTCCTCCATAAAATGACATTCCATGTGAAGTATCTTACCACATTCCCTGCATTGCATATGAATATGCTCACTGCAGTGCGCATGTGGTTTTACACACTGATAACGGCAGCACTCATCCTCTGCCGTTTTATATTTCATTATTTCGCCATTTTCAGTGAGCTTGTCAAGATTTCTGTATATGGTAGTAAGATTGACCTGAATACCATTTTCCTGCATATATTCACGAACATCATAAGCACTAAAGCTGTGTTCTGTATGTGTCTGCAAATATTCCATTATGGCATCCTTACTCTTAGTTCTGTAATTCTTTTGTTCCGACATGTATAAATCAATAATCCTTTCATTTTAAATGTTTTTTCTTAATTAATTCCATTTTTTCCAGGTATTTAATATCTTCTTGCGTTCTTTCCAGTCTGGCATAAGAACTGTCATCAGTGTGTGAAAATCCTTTGAATGATCAGGATGAATAAAATGACAAAATTCATGCATAATGACATATTCTATACAAATATACGGAGTGTCAATAAGTCTGCTGTTTAATGTAATTATTCCCTTATAGGGCTGACACGACCCCCATCTTGAAGTCATTTTGCGAATTTTTATCTCAGGAAATTTTACTCCAAATCTTACAAATTTCTTATAAACCTCTCTGCTTATTTGATTATATATTGTTATACTGTACTCTTTTAACCATTTTGCAAAAAGTGTCTCCTTGTGTTTTACATCCGTTCTGTCTTTGACTGCCATACAAAGATAGTCTTGTTCAAAATATATCTTATCATAAAACTGTGCAGTCGTTCCACCCCTTAGTACCTTCAGTTCATATTCTTTACCCATAATATATACTTTATCTCCATTGGAAAAGGTACGATTTTGAGAATTATTACAGGCTTCTGTCTCACTGCTTTTTTGCTTAAATCTGTCTAATATCTGAAAAATAAACTCCTGCTTTTGTCCAATAAAATCCTCTATAATCCTGATTTGAACCTTGGGATTTGCAGATACATTAACACTTCCATCTGATTTTATTCTCAGATTTATATTCTTTACACTTTTTCTTGAAAGGACATATTCAATTACTCTGTCACCACATCTGACGCTTCTAAGCTCTGTACTATAGGTTTTCATGATACCCTTATATTCCCTGACCAATTATAAATATATGTATAACGAATAACTATTCACAACTCATTTCTGAACAGCTGCAAAATCATAATGATTATATCACAGCCTATAATAAAGAACAAACAAAAAAGTGCATGCACTGTTGCTATTTTAAATCACAAAAAAGGATGCCGCACTAATTTGTACGACATCCTTTTTTGATTTTCAGTACCAATACTGATTTGAATTACAGATTAAGCCTCTGCTTCTTCTTGGCTTTCTTTTTCAGTACTTGTCTCTGTTTCAGATTCTATCTCTGTTTCAGATTCTGTCTCTGTTTCAGATTCTGTTTCTGTTTCAGACTCTGTTTCTGTTTCAGATTCTGTCTCTGTTTCAGATTCTGTCTCTGTCTCAGATTCTTTTTCTTCTGTTTGAGATTCTTCATCTGTATCCAATTCTGACTCATCGTCATCATCAGAAGATTTTGCATTAGATGCAGGTGCATCTTCAACCTTTACAAGAGAAACATTGCTAATTTCGATTGTTGATGCCGGTGCTTCTACTTCGCCTACTTTTCCCATTGAAATTGATACTCTTGCATCTGTATCTGTTTCATTATTCATTGTAAATTCAACTTCAATAGTCTTTTCTACTCCTGATTCAAGATCATATTTGTCGCCTGCATACCAAGCGTAATCTCCACCATTTTTCTGCATTGCAACTTCAATTTTTCTTGCTTTATCTGATTTTACCTTATATACAAGTTTATATTTACTTCCCTTCTCAAGAGTTAATCCTGACTGATTTAACTGTACATGATAATTCAATGTTCCAGCCTTTGAAATTTCAAAGATTGCTTTACCATTTTCAAATTTTACCGTAGCCTCTGCATTTTCTGAATCAACTGATTTTTCCCAATTCTCACTACCATTTGCAAAATTCCAGTTCTTTATCATATTGCCTTCTGGCTCTTTGGCTGGTTCCTCTGGCTTTGGTTCCTCTGGCTTTGGTTCTTCTCCACCTGAAATCTTTACAAGAGAGACATTCTTAATTTCCACAACAGATACTGGTGTATTACCAAATTCACCTAAAGAAAATTGAAAATTCATTTTATTATCGGTATTCATACCAAGTTCACTTGGAACAAATGTATCATTGATAGATAAATATTCATCATTTGCTAAATCACACTCAATATATTTACCATGATCATAATCTTTTCCATCATTAATGCCAAGCTTAATCTTTCTATCCTTTGATGATTTTGCTTCAAACCTTACTCTGTATGTTGCATTTGGCTCAAGTGTAAGTCCTTCCTGTTTTAATTGAACATGCCAATCCTTTGTTCCAGGATTCTCAATATCAAACTTATATGTTGTACCCTCGTTTGTCACTTCAGCTTTACCATCTTCACATGCAAATCCATTTAATGAAGTGATAAGATTTCCTTCTACCGGCTTTGGTTCTTCTGGCTTTGGTTCTTCTGGCTTTGATTCTTCTCCATCTGTAATATTAACAAGCGAAACATTAGAAATCTCAATTGTTGATACCGGTGTATCTTTATCTTTAATAACACCTAACGAGAACTGAACCAATACATTCTTTGATGTCGCCTCTGTAATCGTATATTCCTTTGAATAATTAACTACTTCATTTGCATTTAATGCAATATCTTCTCCACCATACCATTTATAACCTGCCTGTGGGTCCATCATTCCAAACTTAACAGTTCTTGCACTAGTTGATTTGACATCAAAAGTTACTTTATATTTATTGCCATTAATTAATGTAAGATCACCTTGTTTGAGATTTACACTGTAATCTTTTTCTCCCACATTTGTAATGTTAAACGTAACTTTATTTTCTGCAAATTCTTTTGTACCTTCTCCACCTTCACTAAATGCAGCATCCCAAGATTCTCCATTGTTAGCGAATGAAGGATTCTTAAGAAGATTCACATTCTTTTCCTGTGTAATCTCTTCCTGTTTTGGAGCTTCTACCTTTTCAAGAACAATATCATCGATATATACATGATGTTTATCTGTAATCTGTGTTCCACCAACGGCACCCATAGAAATACTTAATATTGTTTTTTCATCAGTATCCCAGCTCATCTCAAATGTCTTATCAAATGTCTGATACTCACTTGTAAGTTCAATAATATTAGAACCTGAATATGGGATCCAGTTATTATCTGCTGAACCATCTCTCTGTAATGCATACATAATCTTACGATTCTTGTCTGCTCTTGCCTTAAGACTTATCTTATACCACTGACCATTTTCAAGAGTGATATTGTTCTGTTTTAACTGAATATGCCAATCCTGGCTACCTGTATCTGATATATCTATTGCTGCTGCAACATTTTTCTCTGTAAGTGAATCAACACCCCAGCTTGCTGTTGCTGCACCATCTTTGAAGAATTCATATCCTACAACACCATTTGAGAAATCACCATTGATAAGAAGTCCATCTTCATCAATTCTGATATCATCCAGATATACTTTACCATTAATACCAAGATTAAATACTAATTCTGCTGAATTTTTTGCTAAATCCTCAGCTGTTTTGAATTTAAACTTATATGTTTCAAGAGTGTTACCAACTTTAAAGCTGTTTTCAATTCCTGCTACACTAGCTTTGATTGTCTTTTCTGATTCTGCATAAGCCTTAAACGAAAGTACATATTCTTTTCCTCCGACTAATGCAAGTCCAT
>JAFPAQ010000219.1 GCA_017424235.1 Lachnospiraceae bacterium
ATTCCTCTTTCCTTTAACATTCTGACATATTTTAATGTGTCCAATGTATTTCTAGCGAAACGTGGAAGACTTTTTGCAATAACCATATCAATCTTACCATCCATACAGTCTTGTATCAACCGTTGAAAATCTTCTCTTTTATCCACCTTTGTTCCTGTAATAGCTTTATCTGCATACACACCTGCAAATACCCATTGCTTATTATTTTGAATAAAATCAGTGTAGTATTTAACCATTGAATTATAACTTTTTATCTGATCCTCATCATCTGTGCTTACACGACAATATGCAGCTACTCTCAGGCGGTCAACCTTCCTTACTTTTGAAGATTCGTCAAATGGATTATTGGCTTTAATAACTTCTACTTCCATATTTCCTCCTTTGTATTCCCACCGTAGTGTGCATAATTATTATATTGCAATACAGGCAGTAAGTCAAGTCGTAATATTGGATACCACACCATAATCTCTCATCAAGCGTTTCTTTATTTTTTCATATTCAAAATCATTGATTAGCTTCATACTCAACAGTTGTCTTAACATAGACAATTGCATACTGTATCTCAGCAACTTTTTCTTTTCTATAATATCCACCTCCAAATTCTATAGGCAGCACTTTATCTGCCCATGACAAACAGGAACCCATACTCCTATCTCTCATCAGCAGACAACAAAAAATCCATACAGGTGGCAGGTCATTACTCTGCCCACATCGGTATCGCACCGTCATCCAAATTGACCGGATTTCTCCGGAAGTATCATTATCAAAAATATGTATCTTTGCCCCGTGCAACTGCTACACATTTTGCCAGACATCCCTCGCTACTTACCTTAACTTCAATACCAGATTTCAGTATTCCTTCGTATGAACCTTCTCTATAAAAGAAAGCAGGTATCTCTTGGCGTGTCCGCATAGTGGCTCCACATATTCCACACGTCCTGTACGCATTTGTATATGAAATTGTCAAGGTACATTCACAGGCTCCTGCCTGCATTTTGGATAAAATCAACTCTGGACTTATCAGTCCAAAAAGCACATAAGCACACTTCCGTCTGCTATGAACGGTGTTGCAAAAATTATGTGCTTTAGCGGAATGACAAGATTAGAGTTCCAGCTTATCCGGTCCATACTTGCAGATAACCTGAAATAAAACTTTCTTATGTATCCCCTCTGCCAGTTCATACATTTCCTGTAAAACTTTCAGTTCAAGAGGAGTCAGCGTATTCATATACGGCTTATAATTCTCTCCAACAAAAATCCCACCATCGCCTCCCTGTTTCGTATAGATTGGAAAACCAAGAGATAAAGCCTGAATATCATTTTGTATTGTGCGAACCGTAACATTAAATTCGTCTGCCAGTTCTTTCGCCGTAATGCGACGTCTGACAAGCAGAATATTTATTATTTCAGCTCTGCGATCTGCCGTATTCATGCTTTACCTCCTTTCTGTAAATTCTCCAATCTCATTGTAAAAAACGAACCGGAAAAAACCTTTCATATTAAAATAGGCTTTTTTCCGCAACCTCTTTTGATACAATCAACTCAACTTATCCCCAAATAAAT
>JAFPAQ010000220.1 GCA_017424235.1 Lachnospiraceae bacterium
TGCTTTCTGAATTAAGATATGGTCCGATTCAGGATGCAATGAGAAGCAATTGGAATGTAGATGAAATAGATAAGAATCTTGTATGGTTTTATAAAAGAAAACGCGAAAAGCTTGGAAAGCATCCGGTTATTACTTTTATTAAGAAGGTTCAGAGAAAATCCGGCAAGATTGTAAGAAGGCTGAAAGCCAGATAATTGAGAGGTATAAATGAGTTCTAATAAAAAAACAATAATAAATGTTGTCAGCAGCCTTATGGTATTAGTTACCAATATTATTATTGGTTTCTGGCTCTCACCGTTTATTGTAGAAAATATAGGTGTAGAGGCAAATGGATTTGTTACCCTGGCTAATAATTTTGTTACATATGCAAATCTTATAGTAAACGCCCTTAACAGCATGGCTGCAAGATTTATAACAATGGAATATGTAAAAAAGAATTATAAGAAGGCAAATGCGTATTATAATTCAGTATTCTGGGGAAATCTGATAATTGTTGCAGTACTTATATTACCAGCCGTTTATCTGATAGTAAGACTGGAAAATATCGTCGATGTTCCTGAGAATATTTTGTTTGATGTAAAATTGTTATTTAGCTTTATATTTTTTAATTTCTTTTTGGGAACAGGTCTTCCTAACTGGAACTGTGGTACATTTGTATCTAACAGACTTGACAGGGATTACATACCTTCAATGTGTTCATCATTATTCAGATGTGTATTTCTTTTTTCAACATTTACTATTCTTACTCCAAAGGTATACTATGTTGGAATGTGTGCATCTATAATAACCGTAGTGTTAATCGCGATAAAAGGCTATAATACACATATTTTGACACCTGAGCTCAGGATACATTTAAAGAAGGGTGAGCGTATATGTTCATGGCAGGCAATAAAGGAGCTGGTAGGCTCAGGTATCTGGAGCACTATATCCAATGTTGGAAATATGCTGCTTAGTGGACTTGATCTGATAATATGTAATGTATTCTTAGGTGCGACAGCGATGGGGGTGCTTGCTGTTTCCAAGACGATACCAAGCTATATGCAGCAGTTGTCAGGTTCAATACGTGATGCCTTTGTGCCTGAGATCACAATAAATTATGCAAAGGGTAACAAAGAGGCAATTGAGAAGGATTTGGACAGAGCAATGAAAATGACAGCTGTTATTATGACAATTCCAATTGCAATTGTCATTGCGCTGGGAGAAGAGTTCTTTTCATTATGGGTGCCTTCGCAGGATGCAAAGCTGTTACAGGTATTGTCAGTTTTATCTATTTTGGGATATATGTTTACCAGTGGAACACAGATTCTTTACAATGTTTTTGGTGCGGTTAACAGGGTTAAGGAGAATGCCATAGCCATGATTTTAAGCGGTATAGTATCCTGTGGACTTACTCTGACGCTTATTGTATTTACTGACCTTGATATATATGCAGTTGCAGGTGTAAGTACAGCAGTAAATCTTGTCAGAAACATGACCTTTACACTTCCTGCAACAGCTAAATATCTGGGCTTTAAGTGGAATAAATTCTTCCGTCAGGTAGCAATGACATGCTTTGCTTCAGTTTTGCTTATAGCAGTATTTTGTGGAATAAAGAGATTATTACCATTTGGAAACTGGTTTAATTTCTTCTTTGCAGGAATACTTATGGGAATAATCGGTCTTTGGATAAACAGTATGATAGTGCTTAATAAACAGGAAAGAAAAGCACTTATATCAAAGGTAAGAAACAAATTACATATATAGTATAGATTAATTGTGAGGATAAATGGAACAGATTTGTGATAAAAATAAATGTTCAGGCTGTTGCGCCTGTATGAATGCATGTCCTAAAAACTGCATCAGTATGGAATATGATGAGTATGGAGTACAGCTTCCGGTTGTTGATAAGGATAAATGTGTTGACTGTGGACTTTGTGCAAGGGTCTGTCCTGTCAATACCACGCCAAAGCTTAATGATCCTAAAAAGGCAATTGCGGCATGGCATCTGGATGATGAGATACGTAAAAAGAGTGCCTCAGGTGGAGTGGCAGCAGCCTTTTATGAGACAACCCTTGAAGCTGGTGGTGTGTGCTATGGAACTGTCTTTGATGAAGATTTGAAGCTTGTGATAAAGAAAGCTGAAAATATGGAGCAGATAAAAGCCTTCAAGGGTTCAAAATATGTTCAGGCATATGTCGGTTATACCTTTAAGGATGTAAAAAAAGAGCTTGAAAGGGATAAGTCTGTAACTTACATCGGTACACCATGTCAGATAGCAGGTCTGAAAAGTTATCTGAAAAAAGATTATGATAAGCTTGTCACAGTTGACCTTATATGTCATGGAGTGCCTTCCATAAAATATTTGCAGGATCATGTAAAGGATATAGAAGCAAAAATAAATAAAAAAGCAGATGATATTTCATTCAGGGGTGAGTACAGTTTTGAGCTTACCCTGTATGAGAATAAAGAGGTTATATTTAGAAAGTACAGATTTCTGGACAATTATTTTACGGGATTTCTGAATGGACTTTTTTATAGAAACAACTGTTATTCATGTCCTTATGCAAGGCAGCAGAGAGTATCAGATATCACGATAGGTGATTTCTGGGGACTTGGACAGGAAGTGCCTTGTAATTATAGCATGTCTAAGGGTATATCGGTAATCCTTCCTAATACTGAAAAAGGATTGGAATTTGTAAAAAAGGCAAGTGATAAGCTTTTTATGAAAGAAAGACCTCTTACAGAAGCGGTAAATGGTAATGATCAGTTAAGGCATCCTAGTGAGAAGCATGCCAATTACCGACAGTTTATGGATATGTATCCAAATTATGGCTTTGAAAAGTCAGCGACCGAGTGTACTAAAAAGGACATAGCCGAATTTAAAAAGGAAGAACGTAAAAAGAATGTCAGAAGAGTTCTTTCAAAAGGAAAAAGGATCTGTAAAAAAATTATAGGCAGGCAATAGTAAATATTGTATAGAAAGCGTGGTTATTAATATGCAACCATTAGTAAGTGTAATTATACCTGTATTTAGAGTTGAAGATTATCTTAACAGATGTGTGGAAAGTGTATGCAGACAGACATATAAGACATTGGAGATAATACTGGTGGATGATGGCTCTGATGATAATTGTCCGCAGATGTGTGATGACTGGACAAAAAAGGATAACAGAATAAAAGTAGTACATAAACCAAACGGTGGACTGTCAGATGCAAGAAATGCAGGCATGAGAGTAATGACAGGTGAATTTGTATACTTTCTTGATAGTGATGACTATATTGTGGATAATGCGATTGAGCGCATGGTATCAGTAATCACTGAAAAGAGGGCAGATGCAGTCTCTTTTGGCTATATCAAGATAGATGATGACGAAAAAGAATTGTCTGCGTCAGGCTTTACCGAAAGGACATATTCATTTGCAGATGAAAAGGGCAAGCTTGAATTTATTTATAAAAATCTTCTTCAGTATAAGCTTGGCTGGGAAGCCTGGAATAGAATGTATAGAACTTCTATAATAAAAGAAAATGATTTATGGTTTGAACCCAACAAGGAAATATTTGCAGAGGACAGATGCTTTAATCTGTATTATACGCTTTGCTCTAAAAATATAGTGTGTATGCCTGAAAAACTGCATTATTATCTTATAAGAAGCACTTCCATAATGGGAAAGCAAAAAGAGTGGCATATTAATGAAGCAGTAGCACTATCCAAAAAGGTATGTGAACTTGCCAGGAAAAAGGATTATAGAATCATAGTTGATAAATTTGACTATGTAATGCTTTGTATAGTGGCTAATCTTGTATTCTTTATGAAGCCTGAGGAATATGGTTATTATGCAGATAAGATACAGGATAAAGCTTACTGCTTAAGACCAATAAAAAGAATAGATGGTGTCCTGATATTTATGAATATCTGGGGACGAAAATCCGGTTTGTCGAAATATAAGCAGTATAAAAAATTTAGTAAATATCTTAAAGCTTAGAGCGGCTGAACAGTTTTGACAGATAAAAGCTTACAGATTATGGGAAGGGTATGGTTTTAGTTATGAAAATTGGTATTATGTCAATGCAGAGAGTTATTAATTACGGTTCTTATATGCAGGCATTAGGATTAAAACATACAATAGAGTCATTAGGTCATGAGGTTGAATTTGTAGATTATACAGTAGAACCATGTATCAATGTACCAAAGGAAAAAACAGTATATAAGTTAAATCCGGTAAAGCAGTTTTTAAAGAAGCTTTTTGGAAAGCAGAGTAATTATGAAAAGGCTATTCCAATAAGGGACAGATTTAATAAAGAATATACAGATAAGATGCTTTTAAATCTCGGCGTGGCAAAAGAATTTAAGTATCGTACAAAGGTTGATACTCTTGTTATTGGAAGTGATGAGGTATTTAACTGCCTTCAGGATAATCCTGATGTAGGATATTCAAAGGAGCTGTTTGGTGCGAATAACAATGCAAACAGACTTATATCATATGCCGGTTCTTTTGGAAATACCAACTGTAAGAGGTTAAGCGCATATGGTGTTGACAAGGAAGTGGCAGGACTTTTAAATAAATTTGATGCTATATCAATAAGAGATGAGAATTCTTTTGAAGTAGTAAAAACACTTACCGGAAAAGAACCTGTAGTTAACTTAGATCCGGTGCTTGTAAGCGATTTTACACCTTTTTTGAAGGACAATGTAAATATATCAGATTATATAATTGTGTATGCTTACTCAGGAAGAATAAATGATGAAGAGGCAGAGATTATTAAAGAATTTGCAAGAAGGAGAAATAAAAAGCTGATTGCAATCTATGGTATTCAGAATTTCTGTGAAAAGTATATAGCGGCATCCCCGGAAGAGATTCTTGCATATTTTAAGCATGCAGACTGTATTATTACTGATACTTTCCACGGAAGCATATTCTCTATAATTAATGAAAGACCTTTTGTGACAATTGTAAGAGAAACACAAAATGAGTCTTATGGAAATGCTGAAAAAATTGTAGATATGTTAAAGCGACTTGGACTTGAGGACAGAATCCTTCAGAATATGAATGAACTGGAAAATAAAATGACTAATGCTATTGATTATAAGCAGGTTGGAGAAATACGTAAAACAGAAAGAGAACGCACGTTACAGTATTTAAAGGACAACCTGTAAAATATTTGGAGACAGTTGTATGAATAAAAAAATAAGTGTTATTATTCCCGTTTACAATGCAGAGAAATATTTGAAAAGATGTATAGAATCAGTGATAAACCAGACTTATAAGAACCTTGAGATAATTATGGTTGATGATGGTTCCAAAGATAATAGTGGAAGTATGTGTGATGAATATGCCGCAAAAGATAACAGGATAAAGGTAATACATAAACAAAATAGTGGTGTATCTGATACAAGGAATACCGGGCTGGATAATGTAACGGGTGATATGATTGCATTTGTCGATTCAGATGATTATATTGTGTCTGACTTTTTTGAGAAACTGTATTCCTTAAAGGGAAAAGAAAACGCGCATATAGCAATGTGCAATTTTAGCAGATTCAGTAAGGACATAGTAAAAGAAGAGCAGACAAATCCTGAAATAAAAAGCTGGACGGGAAGGGATATCCTTAATAATATATACGGTGTATACGGAAATCTTTTTAGCGGGGTTTTGTGGAATAAGCTTTATGATGCCTGTTTATTTGATGGACTTAAATTTCCGGTTAACCTTAGAAATGAAGATGAGTTTATGCTTCCAAAGGTGCTTGACAGAGCAGGAAAGCTTGTATATACATCCGAGAAGCTTTACTTTTATTTTGAAAATGATAATAGTATTACTACTGACAATAAGTACCTGTCTTCAGATTATATATATAGGGTGTTTGATGAGAGAATGGAATATTTTTCAAAAAAGGGCAGTAACTATGACTCTATTGTTAAGGCGACCAAAAAAGCCTATCTTGACAGAATAATAATCCGTTACAAAAAGACCGCAGATAGAAAATTATTTGATATGTACAAGGTCAAATATAAGGAATTTAAATCCGGTGTTAATGGAATAGGATACAGTATTTTTGCAGTATCACCAGGATTTTATTTTTTCCTGGTTAAGATAATGGGAAAGTAAAGGTTAAGAGTATGAATGATTTAATAAGTGTTGTTGTTGCTGTTTATAATATAGAGAAATATATTGGAGAATGTGTTGACAGCATTCTGGCACAGTCTTATAAAGAATTAGAGATAATCCTTGTAGATGATGGCTCCAGGGATTCAAGTGGAAAGCTGTGTGATGAGTATGCTGCAAAAGATAACAGGATTCATGTTATTCATAAGGTAAATGGTGGTCTTTCAGATGCCAGAAACAAGGGAACAGAGTATGCACATGGAAAGTATATTTTTGTTTTAGACGGCGATGATTATATAGAGCCGGATACTATAAAGGTTATGCATGATAAGATAACAAAGGAGAATGCCGACCTTTGCTTTTGTGGTATAAACCTTGTAGATGAAAATCATGAATTAATAGAAAATCCTGATATTGCCAAGGAAAATCTTGATGGGATAATCCTTGATAAAGAAGATATGTTTGAAAAAATAACAGTATCTCCATGCTGGTACTATGTTGTTGCCTGGAATAAGCTTTATAAAAGTGAGATATTAAAAAAGGTACAGTATCAAAAAGGAAAACTCCATGAAGATGAATTTGCAATTCATGATATAATCAATCAGTGTGAACGTTTCTGTGTCGTAAAAGACAAATTTTATAATTATGTGCAGCGCGGTCAGAGTATAATGCACAAGGAGTACAAGGTACAACGTCTGGATATCTGTGAGGCATTTATACAAAGAGCTGAGCTTTTTGTGAAGATGGGTTATCATGATAAGGCTTTTAGAACACTTGTAAGAATGAGGACCCAGCTTCTTGATGGATATGTAAGACTCAGAAAGAATAAGACACCGGATATAAAAAACAGGATAAATGAGTTATACAGGATGTTTTGCAGTGTATACAAAAAAATAGATATATCAAAGGTTAATTCTGATAAAATAAGGCAGATGAGCTTAATGTCAAAGTCACTTACACTTGCTATTTATACATCAGGAAATTACTGGCATAACAGATAATAAATTTGTAGCTGCTTTGTAAATTTTAAAGGTCATTTTTAGAAATGGAGACAACAATGAATGATTTAATAAGTATAATGGTACCCATATACAATGTAGAAAAGTATCTTCCACATTGTATAGAGTGTATTCAGAACCAGACTTATAAGAATCTGGAAATAATACTGGTGGATGATGGTTCGCCTGATAAAAGTGGCAAAATATGTGACGAATATGCCACAAAGGACAATCGAATCAAGGTAGTGCATAAGAAAAACAAAGGTGTTGCGCAGGCACGTAATACAGCCATAGAAAATGCTACAGGTGAATATTTGTTTTTTATAGACCCTGATGATTACATGCACCCTGATACCATAAGAATCATGTATGACTGCTTAAAGAAGCATAATGCAAAAATAGCAATGTGCAATTATGAATGCTTTACTGATGGTGAGCCTGATAATTGTGACAGTATTGACTTTGGTACACTTATTCCTGTAAAGCTTCAAAAAGAGCATGCAAATGACAGAAGATACTATTTTGACTTGCACACACTTTTTATAGTAGTATGGGGTAAGCTATGTCACAGATCTCTATTTGAGGGTATTAAGTATCCTGATGGAAGAGTGCATGAGGATGAGTATGTTACGTATAAGGTTTTATACAGGGCTAAGGATATTGTGTTTATAGATGTTCCACTGTACAGATATCTTGTAAAGAGAGAAACTAGCATCATGGGGGAAAAATTTAATGTTAAGAGACTCTTTACGTTAGATGCATTGATTGAGAAGATGGAGTACTTTGGTAAACACAGTGAAGAAAGACTTTGGTCACTTGCTTTTGAAGAATACAGACGTTCATTTCTTCATTATATATACATGGCAGCACTGGAAAATACAATTCCTAAGAAGGCATTTAGAAAATACCAAAAAAAGTATAATGAAAATGTATCAAAGTATATACAATTAAACAAAGGCTCTTTTATACAGAATATGAAGCTAAGGCTTGCAGGAGCTTTTCCTTTTATGTACAGAAAACTGTTGGGGGACAGAAAATAGAAGAGGTTTATTGGGAATGGAGAAGGTATGAAAAAATTAAAAAGATTATTGGCTATGGCATTAACTGTGATTATTTCCATACAGATTTATTCAAATATTAATGTTGATGTAAGGGCAAAGTCTTCAAAGCTCACAGCAACACAGATACTTGAGGATATAAATGTCGGATGGAATCTTGGTAATTCCTTAGATAGCTGTGTGGCAAATGGAAGAAGCGTTCAGACCGATAATACAGCATATTTTGAAACTGCATGGGGCAATCCGATTGTAACAAAAGAACTGATAGATCTGGTTCATACAGCAGGATTTAGGGCAATAAGAATACCTGTTACCTGGTATTACAATACATATGCCAACGAGTCGTCTGACTGCAACATAAGAAATGCGTGGATGGAGAGAGTAGCGCAGGTGGTGGATTATGCTCTGGCAAATGATATGTATGTGATACTTGATTCGCACCATGATAATCCAATTATATGGGCACAGCTTGAGGATGTTGGAATTGTTGCAAAGAATACCACAGATTTATGGCTTCAGATTGCAGTAAGATTCAGAGACTATGACAGCCGTCTTATGTTTGAAGGCTTTAATGAGATAAACAATAAGCAAAACAACTGGAAGTACAGCAATGAGTCAGCAGTAGCCTGCAATTATTTAAATCAGGTGTTTGTAAATACGGTAAGAAGCACAGGTGGAAATAATGCAACAAGAGTGCTTATCTGTGGCACCTATATCTGTGAGAATTCGAAGACTGTATTAGACAGCTTTATATTGCCGGTTGACAGTGTAGATGATCGTTTGATTGTTGATGTGCACAGCTATAATGTTGAATATGACCAGTCTGTGGAAGAACTTTTTGTAAGGCTTGAGGAATTTTCAAAAAGAATAAAAGCACCTGTTATTATTGGGGAGTTCGGCTCAGTAAATACATATTCGCCTAATGATTTCAGAGATATACATGCAGGCAATTTTGTGTCAAGGGCAGCAGCACATGGCATAAAGTGCTTCTGGTGGGATGATGGTGGAAAGTATAAGCTTTTTGACAGAATCACTACCTCAATAACCCAGCCGGCTATTATAGGCTTGCTGATGAATCCTAAGCCTTATCAGTCAGTGAACACAGCAAAAGACAGATTTACTGATATATCTGATTATGAGTACCAGACTATAGATGAAAAAAACGGTGCACTTGTGAAGGCTTACAAGGGAGCACTTACATTAAATGTAAATAAAAAAGGCTACAAGGTTGAGCCAGGTTCAAGCTATCGTATAAAGCTTGAGACCAAAAGTCCCGGAGATGGCATGTGCATGAATGCAATTGCATTTTATGATAAAAATGGTAAATTTATTTCATTTACAAAGCCCTCACAATATCAGCTTTATGATATAAAGGCTCCGGAAAATGCACAGTATATGAGAGTGTCTTTTTATAATCCGTGGGGTTATCGTACTTTGCAGGATTTTAGAAATTATTTTGCAGCAGGGAATGTATATCTTGAAATATCAAAATATTAAATAATAAAAGCATTTATTATTATTTATGAGATTTAATTTATTACATTAGGATTTTGGCCGATGGGGGAATTATGGCAGTTGAAAGCAGAACGAAGAAAGCAGTAAGAAATGTTAAGTATGGAATGATAAACAAGCTGGTTACCTTGTTTTTATCACTTGCAGGAAGATATATATTTTTGTGTATACTTCCTCTTGAGTATCTGGGGATAAATGGTGTATTTGCCGATGTACTGTCGATGCTGAGTCTTGCAGACTTAGGCTTTGCGACAGCAATGGCATACAGCCTGTATAAACCACTGGCACAAAAGGATGAGAAGAAAATCATTGCGCTCATCTCTTTTTATAGAAATGTCTATCATATGATTGCGGTGGGTATAGCTGTTATCGGACTTGCACTGGTTCCGTTTCTTAAATATATAATAACAGTTGACCATGAAATACCTCATTTGACACTTTATTATCTCATATCACTATTTAATACGGTAGTTTCATATCTTTTTGCATATAAGCAGTCGCTCATTACGGCAGACCAGAAATATTATCTGATCTCAAAATACTCAATGTGGATTGCGTTTTTTAAGATAATTTTGCAGACGGTTATATTGTATTTTAGTCACAGCTATACAGCTTATCTGTTTGTAGGAGTGATAACTACCGTTGCATATAATCTTTTAGTCAATTATCAGGCCAATAAGCATTATCCATATATATGTGACAGGAGCAAGCTTGATAAGGACGAAAAGAAATCCATAATTGAAAATATGAAATCAGTGTTTATATATAAGATTTCTTCAGTTTTAATGGAGGGAACAGATAACACACTGATATCGATACTTGTGAGTACAGCAGCAGTTGGACTGTATTCAAATTATCTTACTATCATAAATAAGATAATGCAGTTTGCATGGATAGCATTTAATTCAGTCACAGCAGGAGTAGGCAATCTTATTGCAGAAGGGGACAGGGATAAGATATATGCTTTCTTTAAAGTTATGCGCATGTGCAGCTTTTGGATAGCAAGCTATACCTGTATCACTCTTTTTTATCTTACAGATGGCTTTATTGATATGTGGCTTGGCAGTCAGTATGTAACATCACGTGTTTTGCTTTTTGCAATACTCTGCAATACTTTTTATGGTATTTACAGACAGCCTGTGGGGTGTTTCAGAGAAGCCGCCGGAATGTACAAAAAAATCAGATATATTATGCTTATATGTGCATTCATAAATATTGGATTATCTATTGTGATGGGCTCACAGCTTGGCACTAAGGGAGTAATATTTGCATCTGTCATATCAAATCTGCTGACTACCTTCTGGTATGAAACAAAAATCCTGTACAGAGATTTATTTGACATGCCCTGCATAGGTTATTTTGCGGAAGTGATAAGAGACCTGTTTATTCTCTTTGCTACAGCACTGATTTGTGGAAAAGTGTTGCAGCTCATAGTTATTCCAAACCCGGTTGTAAACTGGATAGTTAAGGGAATGGTCTGTACGGTTGTCATTAATCTGATATACCTTTTGATATTTTGTAATACAGATGAGTTCAGGCAGATAATGAATAAACTGCTTAAAAAGCGTTCTGTTGAGGTTAATGAATCAAAAAATGCACACTATTAGTGTGCATTTTTTGATTTAAGGAAAATAAATAATAAAAAGTATGCAACAATTATGTGCATATTGGAGAAAAAAGAAAAATAGTCTACATAATGGTATTTATAAGTACTTTTAGACTATCCACAAAAATTAAAATTGCATATATAATATATATAAACAGTCAAAATTGAAAATTCACTCATACTTGAGTATAAGTGTAATTTTAAATGTGTGACTTGAACAATATAACTGAAAAAGGCAAACCTGTTGAAAA